>JBDSRC010000245.1:0-6424 GCA_039929505.1 Gemmatimonadaceae bacterium | reverse complement strand
TGCTGCGCCGAGCCGCGAATCTTCTGCACGGCGCCGCGCATTCCTTCCGGCTGGAGCCACTGTCCCTTTTTCACATTGACGGGCTTTCCCGTGGCACCCGCGGCTTCGAGCAAGTCAGTCTGACGACACAGAAAAGCAGGGATCTGCAGCACATCGACGACCTCGGCTACCTGCGCGCATTGATCCGGCGCGTGGACGTCGGTAAGAACGGGAAGACCGGTTGCCTTGCGAACGCGCTCGAGGGCGGCGAGGCCGGCGTCGATCCCGGGCCCGCGTGCGGCATCACGATTCGACCGGTTGGCCTTGTCGAAGCTCGCCTTGAAGATGATGCCGCCCGGGATGCGCTCCGCTAATTTCGCCAGCGCTTCACCGACCCGCAGATTGAGGTCGTCACTCTCCAGAACACAGGGTCCGGCGATCAGGAAGAACCTGGACGACGGAAACAATTCCGCCACGCTATTCCGCCGCTTTCAAGGGAACCCGCTGGCGCTGGGTCGACGCGGCTGCCTTTGCCTTCGTTGCCGCCCCGATGAATCCCGCAAACAGCGGATGCGGGCGAGTGGGCCGAGACTGCAACTCGGGATGGAACTGACATCCGATATACCACGGATGGGTCTGGAGCTCGACGATCTCAACCAGCGATCCATCAGGCGACAGACCACTCAGATTCAAGCCGTGCTCGATGAACTGATCGCGGTATTTATTGTTGACCTCGTACCGGTGCCGGTGCCGCTCGCTCACCTGCGGCGATCCATAGATGGATTCGGCCAGTGTTCCGACGCCGAGCTTGCACGGATATGCTCCCAGGCGCATGGTGCCCCCCATGTCCGTCACATGCTGCTGTCCTTCCATCAGCGAGATGACGGCGTCGTCGCACTCAGGCGCAAACTCGCTCGAATGGCTGTCAGAGAGGCCGATTACATTCCGCGCGAACTCGATGATCGCGGTCTGCATGCCGAGGCAGATGCCGAAGAACGGCAGACCCGATTCGCGCGCATAGCGAATTGCCTCCAGCATTCCCTCCACTCCGCGGACACCGAACCCCCCAGGAACGAGCACTCCCTGCATTTCCGCGAGCAGCTCGCGCGTGCGCTCCCTGCTCGTGAATAGATCGCTCGCGAGCCAGGAGATCTCCACTCCCACGTCGTTGGCGATTCCACCGTGTATGAGTGCCTCCTGTACGCTCTTGTAGCTGTCGATGAGGTCAGTGTACTTGCCGATCACGGCGATCTTCACCTGACCACCCGGGCGGAGAATCCGCTCGACCATGCTTCTCCACTTCGAGAGATCGGGAGCGCGGCGGCCGAGTAGTCCGAGGCGATGCATCACGCGCTCGTCGAGACCCTGCTCGTGGAACAGCAATGGAATCTGGTATATGCTCGGGACATCGCGGCTCTCGATGACAGCGCCGAATTCCACGTTGCAGAAGAGAGCGATTTTTCTCTTCACCTCTTCGGACAGAGGCCGCTCGGTGCGGCAAATGAGAATGTCGGGCTGGATTCCGATCTCCATGAGCTCGCGCACCGAATGCTGTGTCGGCTTGGTTTTGACTTCGCCAGCCGCGGCAATGAACGGAACGAGTGTGAGATGAATGAAGATCGCGTTCTCGCGTCCGATCTCATGCCGGAACTGTCGGATTGCCTCGAGGAATGGTAGCGACTCAATGTCGCCGACCGTTCCGCCGATCTCGACGATCACGACGTCGCTTTCCGGTGCGAGACGCTTCATCGCGCCCTTGATCTCGTCGGTGACGTGCGGAATTACCTGAACGGTGGAGCCGAGGTACTCGCCGCGCCGCTCCTTGGTGATGACGCTCAGGTAGATGCGGCCAGTCGTGACGTTGTTGGCCTGCGCGAGCGAGCGGTCGATGAAACGCTCGTAATGGCCAAGATCCAGATCCGTTTCAGCGCCATCATCCGTCACGAATACCTCACCGTGCTGGAAAGGCGACATCGTGCCCGGATCGACGTTCAGGTACGGATCGAACTTCATGATCGTGACGCGCATCCCGCGCTCGACGAGGAGACGTCCCAGTGAGGCGGCGGCGATCCCCTTCCCGAGGGACGAGACCACGCCCCCGGTTACGAAGATGTAGCGCGTCTGTTGAGTTGATTTAGACTGCATTCACTACCCCCGCCCCTGTCATGAATTCATCCCAGCGCGCATTCGCGCGCTCGAGATCATCCTCGGTATCAATTCCCGCTGCCGGCGCCTCAACAGCGATCGCCACTCCCATCGGAATCCCCGCCGCAAGCGGCCTCAGTTGCTCCAATCGCTCGATCTCCTCCAACGGATGCACCGGCAACGCTACCCACTTCGCCAGTGCTTCCCGGCTGTAGGCATACACCCCAATATGCTGTAGCGTGCGCGCCGCCTGCCGGGCCGAATCCGCGACGTCACGGACAAACGGAATAGGAGCGCGCGAGAAGTACATCGCCCGCCCATCGTCGGCGACGACGACTTTCACCAGGCTGGGCATAGTGAGAATTTCAGGGCCCGCCGGCGAGGCGGCCGTTCCAAGTGGAAACCGGCCGCTGGCTACCACTTCTGCCGCCCCCCGCACTGCGCCTGCCCCGATAAACGGTTCGTCGCCCTGAACGTTCACAATCGTGTCATAGGATCGGAAGCGCGGAGCCTGGGCGACCTCTGCCACTCGTTCGGTGCCGGAGGTATGCTCCGAGCTGGTGATGACACACTCTCCGCCAGCATCGCGGACGGTAGCAGCGACAGCTTCGTCGTCGGTTGCCACGACGACCGCGTCAGCGAGCTTCATTTGTGAGATTCTTTGCCAGACCCGGACGATGAGGGGAAGTCCGGAGAGGAGACGGAGAGGCTTGCGCGGCAAGCGCATGGCGCCGAGGCGGGCCGGGATTACCACCAGCGTCCTCATCACCCGCTCATTATTGCGCGACACCATGGAAAAGTCACGCTTTGCAATATACCCCGCGGGCCTCATCGGGGCAAACATTTTCGGCCTCTGTCAGCGCGGAATCGAGACCCCTATCGAGAAGGCGGAGCGCTCGGAAAACGGAGATCGGTTTCCGGCGGGATCGATACTGTAGTCAACGCGGAGGAAGCTGATACCGACTGCTATCCCGAGGTTCTGGATGAAAGGCGGCAGGTCGCGGACTCCTGCACTTCCAACCGAGTACCGAAGGGCAACGAAGGGGCTCCCGAGAAACCGCAGCATGATTCGCTCGATCGGAACCATGTACTCGCCCTCGGCATAAAAGAGGCGGTCGCCGCCCAGCGCGAGAAGATCGACGGTCGGGAGTGTCGCCGCTCCTCCCAGATATGCGTATCGCTGAGGAGGTACGGTATCTCCGCTGATTACGGCGTGACCCCGGAAGGCGAAGGTCTGGGTAGAGAATGTGGGAAAGAATACTTCGCCGTGAATGGTTCCCTGCGTGAACCTGCCACGCTCGATAACGCACGGTAGACCGCCTTGCGGGGCGAAGAAGCATCTTTCTGTCGGCGACCTGAATGCATGCTCTACTGTCGCGGAAAGCCTGGCCTCTACCTCACCGCGAAAGTATTCCATCCCCGTCCCGCCCACGATTGACCCAATATTGCCTTTGAGAACGGCGGGGTTTGGACGCAGCATCTTGAGGCTGTCGCTCCGGCCGAAAACACTCCACGGTCTCCTGGTCGGTGCCCGCGAGCCGGTGGACCAGTCCTTCTCGACGCTGCCGCCCAGAAACGGTGTCAACGTGAAGGCAGCAGCGGTAAGCGTCCGCGTGAATCGCAAAGCGGCGCGATCGGCTCGGTAATAATTGCGTGCATCGGTCCCGACGAAGAATGCCGCGCCGGAATTGATCAGGTCTGATCGTATCCACGAGTCGTTGGTGAATGTGCCCCGGCCAACGTAAAGCTTGATCTCGTTGCCATAGCCCGGGCGCAGCTCGCCCTCAAGCGACGGATCGAAGTTGCCCAGGTGCGAGCGATAGCTGACCAGTGCGTCGAACTCCACATCGTCACCGATGGAAAGCTTCGGGCCCCACGGGAGAGTCAGGCCGTTCACCCGGTCGTACGACGGGATCCGGAATCCGATTCCGAGCGGAAGCGAAATCGGACCCTCGGAGTAAATCACGTACGCCGTGTCGGGCTCGGTCGCGGTCGTATCCTGCGCGAGCGCTCCTTGCGCCAGGAGTGCAGCGATGCACATGGCGGCGGACAGTTGCGTCATCGGGCCAGGGTGAGGAAGTTTCGCAGTATGTCCTTGCCGTTCTGGGTCAGGATTGATTCGGGGTGAAATTGAACGCCCCAGACGGGGTGTTCGCTATGCCTGATCGCATGAATCTCGTCCGGGTCATCGACGTCCCTGGCGATCACGTCGATCTCCTCGGGCAAAGAAGCCGCCTCGATCACCAGCGAGTGGTACCGCATCACTTCGAGGGGACTCGGTACGCCGTCGAACAGCCCGGTTCCGTCGTGTGTGATGCGCGAGGTCTTCCCGTGCATCAACCGCCTGGCGCGTACCACCTTGCCACCGTAAGCCTCGCCGATCGCCTGATGGCCAAGACACACACCCAGAGTCGGGACACTGCTGCCCCAGCGCCGGATCGCCTCGACGGTGATTCCCGCCTCGGATGGGGTGCAGGGGCCCGGTGAGATCACCAGGCGCGTGACTCCCATCGCGCCGATGTCCTCGACGGAAATCTCGTCGTTCCGCCGAACCACCGGCTCTTCCCCGAGCTCTCCGAGATATTGCACGAGGTTGTAGGTGAACGAATCGTAGTTGTCGAGCACGAGCAGCATCCGGGTAATTCTACCACCTTGGGATCAGGAGCGCGGATGAAACTGCTTGTGCACGCTGCGCAGATACTCGCGGTCGATGTGGGTGTAGATCTGGGTAGTCGAGATGTCCACGTGGCCGAGCATCTCCTGCACCGCTCTCAGATCCGCGCCGCCCTCGAGGAGGTGCGTAGCGAACGAGTGCCTCAGAGTGTGCGGTGAAACCGGCTTGGTGATCCCTGCTTTATTGACGTACTTCCTGAGGATCTTCCAGGCTCCCATGCGGGACAGCGGCTGCCCGCGCGCGCTCAGGAACAGGATTCCCCTGCCTTCCCCTTTCTCCAGTGTTGGCCTGAGCTCGCGGAGATAGATCGCGATAGCGCCAATCGCGCGGCGCCCAATCGGAACCAGTCGCTCCTTTGCGCCCTTGCCGAAGACCCGAACCAGACGGTCCTGCATCATCACGTCGCGCACGCCGAGTGAAATCCATTCCGACACCCGGAGGCCGGCGCCATACGCGACCTCCAGCATCGCCCGGTCCCGGAAGGCGAGACGCTCATCGAGCGATGGCGCCGCCAGCAGTCGCTCGATCTCGTCGACACCCAGCACTTCCGGAAGCGTGCGCCATTTCTTGGGCGTTTCGAGACGCTCGCTCGGATCGCTGACTACATGTCCTTCGCCCAGCAGAAACTTGAAGTAGGTGCGAACAGCCGAGATGTTGCGCCGGATCGAAGCCGGAGCGAGCCCGAGGTCCTTGAGGTGATAGATGTACTCGCGCAACGACCGTGAGCCGACCTCGCCGGGAGATGCCGCGCCCCTGACCTGCTCGTAGGTCACGAAGCGCTCGATGTCCAGCTTGTAGGCCTTGCTCGTCTCGACCGACGCACCCTGCTCGAGCGCCAGGAAATCATCGAACCGCTCGACGAAAAAGGACCGCGCCACTTTGTCGTCGAGTGCGATCCTACTCACGCATCTGCCTTTCCCCGGCGGCGGAGGAGCCAGATCCCGACGATCAGGGCGACCAACGCTCCCGAAATCACTCCCGCCCACTGCCCGGAGCGAAGCAGGTAATGCTGCAGCAGCTCCCAGTTGTCCCCGGCCCGGAAGGCGAGGAACGTGATTATTCCGAACCACACCGCCGATGCGCTGGCGACCGCCAGAAAAACCTTCCATGCCGGCAGCCGCATCGCTCCGGCGAACGGCGGAACGATCGCGCGCACGCCGGGGAGAAAGCGGCTGACGAACAGTCCGCCGAACCCGTAGCGCGCTATCAGCCGGGTCATCAGATCCTCCGCGGTCGGGCCAGCGTACTTCTCAAGGCGCTTGAGGATCATGTCGGATCCAAAGCGGCGCGCGATTGTGTACGTGACCATCGCCCCGGCGACGTTGCCGAACCATCCGAGAAGAAAAACCCACACCGGCGAGCCTTGCGCCCTCGATGCGAGGAAGCTCCCAAAAGCGATCACTCCATCCGACGGAAACGGCGGGAAAAAATTTTCGAAAGCCGAGAGTCCCGCGATTGCCACGTAAAGCGTCCCGATCGGGAGATTGCCCAGCCAGGTGGTGATGGTCTCGAGCATCTATTTCCCTTTCGCTGCCAGTGTTGCAACCGCAATGCAGGCGAGTCCCTCGCCGCGGCCGATCCAGCCCATCCCTTCGTTGCTCTTACCCTTGACGCTCACGGCGGACG
>JBDSRC010000244.1:0-10102 GCA_039929505.1 Gemmatimonadaceae bacterium | reverse complement strand
ACGCAAAGAGGAATTCGAGCTCCGAAGGGCTGGTCTAACCCCCGCCGGGGTATGATTAATCTCAAAGAAAGGACCACTCACCCAGGGTGACATTTCTAATGGCGCAACTTGGGTGACATTTCTAATGGACGTTGACAGGGTGCCTGGGATAACTTGACTCCCCCTCACTGTTATTCTACATTGAATAGGGCGTTCAATTCGGCGAACAACCGTGATGTGGGGATCCCCCCACATTTTTTTGTCCTCTGAACGTACCTAGAAGGTAGATGAACGAAGCCTTGGAAGATGTTGTGGCCTCGGAAATTAGGCCATTAGGTCTTGAACTTTTTGAGCTGAAGATGGGCGGAAGCAAAGGTCGGCCCGTAATCGACGTGCGCGTCGACCGGAACGACGGTGGGGAGGTGACGGTCGAGGACTGCGCGGCTGCATCGCGGGCGATCGAGGCAAGACTGGACGCGCTTGATTTTGGGGGCAAGAGATATGTGTTGGAGGTCTCGTCTCCCGGGCTCGAGCGACCGCTCAGGAACGCGTCCGACTGGCGCAGGTTTGTCGGTCGGTCGGCAGTGGTTACGAGCAACGCGCCCGGAGATCCGGCCGGGCGAAGGACCGATGAAGTCGAGATCGCCGGTGTCGAAGGTGAAGCCGGGGGTGAGGTTGTAACGGTAAGAAATGAGCGTGGCGTCGAGCGGCGCTTTCCGCTGTCCGCGGTCGAAAAAGCGCGGCTGGCGTTTCACTGGACAAGGTAGAGGGGTAGGGATATGGCTGCTTCGGTAGAAATTCTGACGGCGATCCGCGAGTTGACCAACTCGAAGCAGATCGACCGCGCTGAATTGCATGGGCTCCTCGAGGACGGCATCAACGCTGCTCTCGCCAAGAAGCACGGCCCCACCGTCCAGGCAGAAGTCTCCATCGATGAGACCAAGGGCGCGATCCGCATCGTGCTCCTCAAGACCGTAGTCGAGGAGGTCACCGACCCGGCGAGCCAGGTCTCGCTCGAGGAGGCGCGTTTCGAGGATCCCGACTTCCAGGTCGGCGACCAGCTCGAGATCCCGGTCGACTTCGCCGAGTTCGGCCGCACGGCTGTCCAGGCCGCCAAGCAGCGAATCATCCAGCGGGTCCGTGAGGGCGAGCGTTCGAAGATCCGCGACGAGTTCTCGAGCCGCGTCGGAGACCTGCTGTCGGGCGAAGTCCAGCAGATCGAGCGCGGCAAGCTCGTGATCATGCTCAACAAGTTCCGCGAAGCGGAAGCGATCATTCCTTATCGCGAGCAGAACCACCGCGAGCATTTCCATCAGGGCGATCCTATTCGTGCCGTTTTGAAGCGCGTCGAGGAGACCCCGAAGGGACCGCGGCTGGTGCTGAGCAGGGCGGACGCGCTGTTCGTCAAGGCATTGTTCAAGCTCGAAGTCCCCGAGATCCAGCAGAACCTGGTGGAGATCCGAGCCAGCGCGCGCGAAGTTGGCAGCCGCACCAAGATCGCGGTGTTCTCGCGGGACGACTCAGTCGATCCGGTAGGAGCATGCGTCGGCCTCAAGGGCTCGCGCGTGCAGGCGGTGGTGAATGAGCTGGGTGGCGAGCGAATCGACATCGTGCCGTGGTCGGCAGATCCCGAGCGGTTTGCAAAGCTCGCTCTGGCGCCGGCGCGAGTTGCGCGGGTGTTCAGCGATCCGGCGACCAAGACGATCCAGGCGATCGTCGACGAGGACCAGCTCTCGCTCGCAATCGGCCGCAACGGTCAGAACGTTCGCCTTGCGTCCGAGCTCACCGAATGGAAGATCGAGCTCTACTCGAGCCGTGAGTGGATGGAGCGCGGTACCGATCAGCCGATCTTTGCTCCACTGCCGACCGACGAGCCGGTGTCCGGCGTCAATCCGCGCCTCCTCGATATCGAGGGGATGCAACCCGCGACAGTGGCAGTTCTGGAGGAGGCGGGCTATCGGACATTGGACGACATCATCGATCTCGAGCGAGAGGATTTCCTGCGACTGCCCGGCATTGCGCCGGAGGAGGCCGATAGACTGATGGCGATCATCAACGAGCTCACGACTGACGACGCTCCGGAGACAGCGGAGACGGCGGTCACGAACACTCCCGAGGATGCCGCGGCGAGCACCGAGATGGGTGCGGAAGGTCCGGTGCCGACGGGAGCGCAGGCGGAGAAGGGTGCGACAACCGCCGAGAAGGTCAGCGCGAAGGCAGAGAAGGAAGGCGCTGGGAAGGAGTAGTCGATGGATGCTGAGACGACACGCAAACTTTTCGCGCTCCTCGGCCTTGGGGTGCGCGGGAGGGGAGCGGTGATAGGTGTACAGCGAGTGAGGGAAGCAGCAAAGAGTGGCAAGCTGATGGTGGCCATTGCGGCTCCAGATGCGTCGAGTAACAGTTTGAACAAAGTGATGCCGCTGCTTCGAGCCCGCGAGATACCGGTGTTCGCGGCGGCGTCGGCCGTTGAGCTCGGCAACGCGGTTGGCCGGGATTCGACGACGGTTGTTGGTGTGGTTGACAGGGGTCTGGCAAAAGGCATTCGGGCGCTCAGCCTGAGCGAGATGCCGGAAGGGCGTAAGGAGGAGTTGGGTTGAACAAGCTTCGAGTGCACGATCTGGCAGGGGAGTTCGGAATAACATCCGACGAGGTGATCAACCTTCTCCGGCAGATGGACGTTCCGGTGCGGAGCCACTTAAGTCCGCTTAGCGATGATCAGATCGCGCGCATTCGCGCCCGCTGGGAGCGGGAGAAGCGCGCGCGTGTTGCCGCGCCACCAGCCGCCGCACGCCGCCGTCGCGGCACTGCCGCTGCAGCACCGCCAGTCGAGGTGAAGGCCGAGCCCGTCGCCGCGGACGCGGTTGCCAAGCGTCGCCGGCGTGTTGCGCCCGATCCGGTCGCCGAAGTGATCGAGGAGGCGCCGTCACCGGCAGCCGTCGAAGCCCCGCCGGCTCCCGAAGCAGCGCCGTCGGCACCGCCGCCTGTCATGGTTGCTACTGCTCCGGATTCGACGCTCGAGCGCCCGCAGGCTCAACCGGCAGCACCGGTGCGACGCGCCGGATCCCCCGCTCAGACTTCACAGCCCTCACATCACGGCACCGATCGTGGCGACGCGCGGGATCGCCAGCGGCCGCAGCCGGTGGTTCCTGGCGCGCCCCGTCCGCGTCCCGTTGCGACGGGTGCGCCCTACACGCCTCCGCGTCCCGTTGCATCGGCGGCTCCCGGAGCCGGAACCGCTCCGCCGCGTCGCGACGACCGCACCGGTGGTGGTGGTCCGCGCGGTGACGATCGCGGTGCGCGTCGCGGCAAAAAGGGAAAGCGTGGCGTCGATCAGGAAGCGGTGTCAGCGAACATCGGAAAGACGATGGCCACCATGCGCGGGCCGATCCGCCGTGGTGGAGCGCGTCGCGCCGAGGATGGCACTTATCGAGAAGAGATGGAGGCGCAGCGCCAGGCCGAGGTCGAGCGCGAGAAGAAGACCGTGCACGTCAATGAGTTCATCACCGTCAGCGAGCTGGCGCAGATACTCAAGACTCCCGCCGTTCAGATCGTTGGGTTCGCCTTCAAGAATCTCGGACTCATGGTGACGATCAACCAGCGTCTCGACTTCGACCAGATCGAGCTGATCGCCGGAGAGTTCGGCTTCCAGGCGGTAAAGGAGCAGGAATACTCCGCGAATCTGAACACGGCCGAAGTTACCGAGGATACCGCGGAGCAGCTTCGTCCGCGGCCTCCGGTGGTTACGATCATGGGTCACGTCGATCACGGCAAGACATCTCTGCTCGACTACGTCAGAAAATCGAACGTCGTTGCCGGCGAGTCTGGTGGAATCACGCAGCACATCGGCGCTTACCACGTCACCCTGCCCGGCGGAAAGGCCATCACCTTCCTGGATACGCCGGGCCACGAGGCGTTCACCGCGATGCGCGCCCGCGGCGCGCAGGTGACGGACATTGTCATCCTGGTCGTCGCGTCCGACGATCAGGTGATGCCTCAGACCATCGAGGCGATTTCACACGCCCGGAACGCCGGCGTGCCGATCATCGTCGCGATCAACAAAATCGACGTCCCCGGCGCAAACCCGATGAAGGTGAAGCAGGATCTCCTGCAGCACGGGGTGGTGCTCGAGGAGTTCGGCGGCACCGTCCTGTCGAGCGAGGTTTCGGCGAAGAAGGGGACGAACGTCGATGCGCTTCTCGATCAGATTCTGCTGCAGGCGGAGATTCTCGACCTGAAGGCGAATCCTGCCCGGAGTGCCACCGGAGCAGTGATCGAGGCTCAGCTCGATCCGGGCAAGGGTGCGGTCGCGACGCTGCTCGTCTCGAATGGCACACTTCGCGTCGGCGACGATTTCATCTGCGGCATGTATTCTGGCCGCGTCCGCGCCCTGCTCGACGAGCGAGGCCGCGCAATCAAGGAAGCGGGTCCGGCAATTCCGGCCCAGATCCTGGGCATCGGCGGAGTTCCGATGGCCGGCGATCAGTTCGTCGTAGTCGAAGACGCCATGGAGTCGAGAGCGATAGCTCAACGCCGGCAGCGGCTCGACCGCGAGGCGAAGAGCCGCCGCACCGCAAAGGGCGTCGTGTCGCTCGAGGACTTCATGTCCCAGACGGCACCGGGTCAGAAGCGGACGCTTCGTATCGTCATCAAGGCCGATCAGGGCGGTCCGGCTGAAGCGCTGGCCGACGCGCTGGCGCAGCTGTCGCACGAAGAGGTATCGGTCGAGGTCATTCATCGCGGCGTCGGCGCGATCACCGAGAGCGACATCCTGCTCGCGCGCGCCTCGGGAGCCATCATCGTCGGTTTCCACGTGCGTCCCGACAACAACGCCCGCGCGGCAGCCGAGCGCGAAGGCGTCGACATCAAGCTGTACAAGATCATCTACGAGGCGGTCGAGGACGTCAGATCTGCTCTCGAGGGAATGCTGCGTCCAGAGGAGCGCGAGGTCGTGCTCGGCGAGGCGGAAGTCCGCGAGCTGTTCAAGGTTCCGAAGATGGGCGTCATTGCCGGGTGCTCGGTCAAGAGCGGCGTCATCAATCGCCAGGGACGCGTGCGCGTGATCCGCGACGCCGTCGAGATCTACAACGGCAACATTTCCTCGCTCAGGCGCTTCAAGGACGACGTGAAGGAAGTGCGCGAGGGGTTCGAGTGCGGCATCGGTGTCGAGAACTTCAACGACCTCAAGGTCGGGGATGTGCTCGAGTGCTACAAGAAGGAGCAGATCGCGCGCACGCTCACCTCGGCGGCGGGCGCGTCTGCGTAACACGCGGCGATCGGACCGCGTCGCCGAAGCGATCCGGGTACAGGTAGCGACCTTCCTCACTGAATCGGCAAAGGACCCGCGGATCGTCGGCTTCGTGACGGTTACCGGCGCGGACGTGACGCCGGACCTGAGACACGCCCGCGTCTACGTCAGCGTGCTGGGAAGCGATACCGAGAAGGCGGCCACATTTCAGGGACTGGAAAGTGTCGCCTCGCATTTGAGGTCGCGTGTCGGGCGCGAGCTGCAGCTGCGCGTCGCTCCCGAGATACAGTTCAAGGAGGACGACACCGTCGCGCGCGCGGCGCGCATTGAGTCGCTCCTCGCCGACGTCAAGAAGCAGGACGCCTCCGCCGCGCGTGGAAGAGAAGAGCCCGCGGAGTGATCCGGCCGGCGACCTTCGCGAGGCAAAGTCTCCCGGAGGACTCCTCCTCGTGGACAAGCCCGCCGGTATCACCTCCCACGACGTAGTTCAGCGCGCCAGACAGATCTACGGCGAGAGAAGTATCGGACACCTTGGAACACTCGACCCCTTCGCCACCGGCCTGCTTGTTCTCCTTTTCGGCAGGGCGACAAGACTGGCGAGCTTTCTCGACACCGAGCCCAAGGTTTACGATGCGACCGTCACCTTCGGCAGCGAGACCGACACCGACGATGCAACCGGAACGGTGACGCGCTCCGCGGAGCCGCCGCGCGAAGCCGATATTCGCGCGTCCATTGCCGCGCTTACCGGCGCTATCTCCCAGGTACCTCCGGCGTACTCGGCGAAGAGCGTTGACGGTGTTCGCGCGTACGACGCGGCGCGACAGGGAGTGACGCTGGATCTCAAGCCGGTGACGGTGACCGTTTACCAGTGGGACGTCCGCGCGATCGACGATGCTTCGCTGCGCGCAACGATCACCTGCAGCGGAGGCACGTACATCAGGTCGCTGGCGCGAGACCTGGGACGAGCCACTTCTTCTGCCGCTCACCTGAGCGCGCTTCGCCGGACCAGCATTGGAGAGTTCGACGTCAGTGATGCGTACTCGATCGATGATCTCATTGCGCGGAAGCCGGCCCTTCGAGCGCTGCGGGTGGTGGCCGATGGCTAACGCGTCTGGAGATGAGTCCGGACTTCCTCCGCACGTAAAGGGAACGGTCATTACCGTCGGCACGTTCGACGGTGTGCACCGCGGGCATCGTGACGTCATCGAGAAGCTCGTTTCGCGTTCGCGTGCCCGTCGCCTCCCGAGTGTGCTGGTCACCTTCGAGCCCCATCCAATGGAAATCGTGAACCCGGCCGCGGCGCCGTTGCTGCTCACGACCCGAGAGGAAAAGCTCGAGGTGCTGGCCGAGTCCGGGATCGACTACCTCGCGGTCGTCCCATTTACGCCGGACCTCGCCGCCTTCTCAGCCGAAGAGTTCGTGGAGAACGTCCTGAGACGCCGATTCCGGTTCGAGGAGCTTCTGATCGGTTACGATCACGGGTTCGGGAGGCAGCGGGCGGGAAACGTGAGCGTGCTGCGCGAGCTCGGCGCGAGGGACGGATTCACGGTCGAGGTCGTCGATGCCGTTGCCGCTCCTGACGGTCACTCTGTGTCATCGACGTCGATCCGTCGCGCCGTCGCCGGCGGCGATCTCGAGCGGGCGTGCGCCGGGTTGGGGCGCCCTTACTCCGTCAGTGGACGCGTGATCCAGGGCGAGCAGCGGGGACGCTCTCTCGGATTCCCCACCCTGAACCTTGGCGCCGCTCCCGCCCGAAAACTCCTGCCTCCCGAAGGGGTATACGCGGTGCGGGTCCAGACGCCGCGCGGGCCCGCGGGTGGAATGCTCAACCTCGGCCCGAGACCGACTTTCGGTGACTCGACCACGACGCTCGAGGCGCATCTCTTCGACACCGATGGCGATTTTTACGGAGCGCAGGTCAGACTCGATTTCATCGCGAGGATCCGGGAAACCAGGCAGTTCTCGTCGAAGGAACACCTCGTGAAGCAGTTACGGCAGGATGAGCTGGACGCCAGAGATGCGTTGACGCTGTCGAGCAGTCCCGATAACCTTAAAGGCTAGTCCCGAAGTGCACCTCTTTCCTCGCGCGGCATGAATCTGAAGTACCGTGTTCTCATAATACTTGCGCTCGTCGCCGGGTCGCTGTGGGCTCTTTATCCGCGCACTGTCGTCGAGCGCGTGAAGCGAAATGGCGAGTTCGTCTACGACACCGTCAAGCGCGTTCCTTTGAAAAAGGGGCTCGATCTTCAGGGCGGCATGCACCTGTCACTGGAGATTGACGAGTCCAAGGGCGTGATCGTCGACAAGAGTGAAGCGATCGACCGTGCGCTCAAAGTCGTTCGCACCCGCATCGACGAATTCGGTGTCGCCGAGCCCGTGGTTCAGAAGGCGGGCAACGACCGCATCATCGTCGAGCTGCCTGGCATCGACGATCCGCGTCGCGCCCAGGACGTGGTGCAGAAATCGGCGTTCCTCGAATTCCAGATAACGGACGAGACCCAGGCGCTGGAGAAAGCGCTGCCGCGCCTCGACGCGATTCTGAAGGACAGGAAGATCGCGACGGGCCGGGCGACCTCGGGGGGCAAGCCGGACTCAACCCCGGCGGCCGGCGGGCTTGAGTCGCTTTTCTCCACCGATACCGCGAAACGCGACAGCGCGAAAGCGGACACCACGGTCGCGGCGGCAGCGGGTGGCCCCGGCGCGTTCTCGCGCCTAATTCAACAGGGGCAGATGCCCGGCGAGTACTACGTCAACCAGACCAACGTACCGGTCGTGACTCAGTATCTCGCAATGCCGGAAGTAGCGGCCGTGCTGCCACCGGGGAAAGTGCTGCGCTGGAGCAGCGACACCGTTTCGCTGGGCAATGCCGTATACCGGCCTTTCTACGTCCTTGATGCCAAGCCGATCATCACCGGTGAGTTTTTAACCGACGCCAAGCCGAACACCTCGCCCCAGGAAGGCAACCTCGTCCAGTTCACGATGAACAACGAAGGGGCGAGGAAGTTCCGCGCCGAGACCGCGCGCCACATCAAGGACTACATGGCGATCGTGCTCGACCAGCGTGTCATGGGCAGGCCGCCGGTCATTCAGAGCGCGATCGGCGCCAACGGGCAGATCACAATGGGTGGCAAGGATCTGCAGGCTGCACAGGACCTGGCGCTCGTTCTGCGCGCCGGCTCGCTGCCGGTTCCGCTCAAAGTCGCGTACACGGCGGAGATCGGCGCCAGCCTCGGTCAGGATTCAATTCAGAAGGGGATCACCGCCGGCATCATCGCTATCGTTCTCGTCGTGGTGATCATGGTCGGCTACTATCGCTTCGCGGGCGTGCTGGCAGTTACCGGTCTGGCGCTCTACATCCTCTACACGCTCGCCGCGCTCGCCAGCTTCAGCGCGGTACTCACGCTGCCGGGGCTTGCTGGCTTCGTTCTCTCTATCGGAATCGCGGTGGACGCCAACGTCCTGATCTTCGAGCGCATTCGAGAGGAGCTCGCTCTCGGCAAGACGATCAGAACGTCGATTGACGAAGGGTTCCGCCATGCCATGAGCGCGATCGTCGACTCCGGAGTGACGACGGCACTCACGGCGGCCGTGCTCTACCAGTACGGAACCGGTCCGGTTCGAGGGTTCGCCGTGACGCTGCTTGCCGGTATCGCTGCTTCGATGATCACAGCGATCTTTGTCGTTCGCACCTTCTTTCTGGTCTGGCTCAACCGCTCGCCTGACACTCGCACACTGAGTATTTAATGCTGCGCATCATACACGACACGAGTTACGATTTCATCCGCTGGTGGAAATGGGCGCTGGGCCTCACGGTTGCGTTCCTTGTCATCGGTCTCGGATATATGGCCCTCAGCCCGCCCAACTACAGCATCGAGTTTACCGGCGGAACGCTGATGCAGCTTGAATTCGCTAGTCCGGCTAATGCGGGCGCCATCCGGTCGGCTCTCGCGAGCGGGGGGGTGGGGGGGGCCGAGATCCAGCAGTTCGGCTCTAACCGCGAGTACACTGTCCGCGCGCAGGACGCTGCTCACGTCCAGACCCAGGCGGGAGGAGCAGAAACCGTTGCAAACAGGATCGAGTCAGTGCTCCGGCAGCGGTTCGGGCAGGATCAAATGACCGTCGTCCGTACGGAAGCAGTGGGACCGCGCGTCGGCAGCGAGCTTCGCCGGGGGGCGATTATCGCGATCCTCATCTCTTTTGTCATCACGCTCGTGTACCTCTCGATCAGGTTCGAGTGGCGGTTCGCGACCGCGGCGATAGTTGCCACGTCCCACGACATTATTGCGACTGTTGCGTTCATCGCGCTCCTTCGCCTGGAGGTCTCGCTCACCGTCGTCGCCGGGTTGCTGACAGTCCTGGGTTACTCGCTGAACGACACGATCATCATCTTCGATCGCGTGCGGGAGAATCTGCGGAAGGGCAGGAAGGAATCGCTGTACGAGACACTCAACCGCTCTGTCAACGAGACTCTCCCGCGCTCGATTCTGACTCACGCGACCACTCTCGGCGCGACTCTCGCCCTGCTCATTTTCGCGGGCGAGGTAATCAGGCCCTTTGCCTGGGTGATGACGTTCGGAATCTTTACCGGCACATTCAGCTCGATATTCATCGCCGCGCCGATGCTCCTCTGGATCGAGCGTAAATGGCCTCGCAAGGCGGGCACACGCAATTCATCGACAGTCACGCCCACCTCGCGGACCCAGCGTTCGACGGCGACCGCGACGCGGTAATCTCGCGCGCCCGCTCTTCGGGCGCGCTTGCCATTGTCTGCATTGGTGAGTCGCTCCGCGCGGCAGAGGCTGCCGCGTCGCTGGCCGTCGGGAATCCGGGCTTCGTTTTCAGCACGGCTGGCATCCATCCCCATGATGCGGCCGGCTT
>JBDSRC010000243.1:0-4509 GCA_039929505.1 Gemmatimonadaceae bacterium | reverse complement strand
GTCGACTTGGTGCGCTTGCCCAGGATCTGGCCGGCGATCGCTCCGATGACTGCACCCGTCGCGACCTTTCTCGCGTCGTCGCTGGTGCTCGCATCACGCACCTTGTCCACCTGGGCGTAGGTCACGGTGGAATTCACCGGGTAGGTCTTGCCGTTGAACGCGATCGAGCGAACAGCGAGCTCGAGCTCAATGTTGTCGTTGGCGTTGTTGCTCCGCTTTGCGGACGTGATCTCGATCACAGCGGTCGCGCCGGCTGGAATGGATACGCCGTTGGAGCCTTGCACCGATTCCGCGACGCTCGCGGTGAAGCGATCGCCTACGGCATACGTGTTCGTGCACACGCGCTGTCCGGAATAGAGGGAGATCTCGGAGCCACCGGCAATCATGCCGACAGCCGCCTCTCCACCTTGCTCGCCTTCCGTCACGGTATTGCCGCTGGCAGTGGTGTTCGCGGGAACCGGAGTGGACTCGACCGGCGGTGGTCTCTGACGGGGAGTTGCGACAGCAGGGCGCGACTCTCTACGCGGAGTGAGAATCTCGGAAGCTTTCTCGCGTGGCGTGACCCGGGGTGCAGGCGCCGCATCGCTCACCACCGGTGCAGTGGTCACAGGGACGTCCTTGAGCTCGGGCTGCGCGGACGTGTCGGTGTTGGCCAGCGCGAGATCACGCGTCAGCGTGCTGTCCTTCGCCAGCACGTCTTCGGGAGAATCTCCGCGCTTGCACGCACCGAGGGTAAGGGCGACTGCGAAGAGAGCCGGAGTCGAGATTCTGAAGAGAATGCTGTGCATGATTTTTATCTCTGAAAAGAAAAAAAGGGGGGATGCGACTTCGCAGTCGCATCCCCCCTTTCGAAGCTGTCTAGTGGGGGAAGCGACTCGCTACGTTGCCACCTGAGCGTCCGACCGCGACCCGGCCGAGACCTGACCGACCTGGGAAAGGCATCTGATTGTTGATCGAGATGGTGGTTCCGCGACCACGCCCGGTGCGGCGAGGATCGCAGTGATCATCACCGACAACGCCGCCACGAATTACCGCGCCGAAAATCGTCCCGATAATAGCGCCAGCGCCGGAGCCTCCGTTGCTACCTACGGACGACTCACCGCTCGGGTAGGAAACCGCGATCGGCTGCGGCCGCGGCGAGACCGGAACGTCCATCTCGATCTTGTCCACCGGCATGCTCGCAACCTGCGTGGGCTCTGACTGGCTCACGTCAGCGGGCACTTCGGTCTGAACTACCTTTGGCGGCGATTTCCGCGCCGGCTTGTGCCGCTTGACGGGCGCCGATTTAGCGACCTCGCGAGCTGGAGGACTCGTGCTCTCGATCGACGAGACGAACTGCTGGCTCGAGGTGACCGCACTATTACCGAGCGTGATTCCATCGTCCGAAGACGCGAGCTCCAGGTCCTTCTGGAGGTCGGCGTTGACCGTGGTGTTGCTGCCACTGCCGCAAGCGGACAGGAAGGCGACACCAGCGCTGGCGATCAACAGATAGCTCTTTCTCATGTGCTGCTCCTTTCCCTCGGAAGGGAATGACGATCCTGCAACGGCCCACCAGCGTCGGACTAATTGATCTCGCTGGCGCCGTCTATAAAGGCAACGCATGAGCCAGGGGTTAGCCCGCCATTGGCGGGGTCAACGCTGGTGGAATTCAACCGATGTCATCCCGCGGTGACACCCCGGTGTCCAACTTTCCGGACATGCGGTCCGAGTGGGAGGACGCAGTTTCTTGTCTCGGGGGCGCCCGGAGGGTACGTTCGCCTCAATGAACCTTCGCTGTCGCCACGGTCGCAGATGGTCATGCGCCCTTGTGATCGCCCTCGTAACACTACCCGGCGCCGGTTGCTCAACGACTCGCGATGCCGAGCTGACTCAACGGGAGAAGACGGCTATCGCCGACTCTCTGAAAAAGCTCGTCGTATCGGCATACGACTTGTCGAAACCGGACCCGGTTGCGAGCCTGATGAGCCTTTATCCCGGTGACAGCCTGGTATCAGCAAGCGCGGGAAGCGTCGTTCGCACGCGCGCTCAGCTCGAGGAGCAAGTCAGGACGTTCTGGACCTATGTCGGGAGCAACATGCAGAAGCCCAGGTGGGAATGGACTTCCATGACCATCGATGTGCTGTCACCAGACGCCGCGACGATGACGAGCACCTACCAGATTCCGCACACGACGCCGCAGGGAAGGGCGCACCTGCTCGGTGGCGCGTGGACCGCGGTCTTCGCCAGGCGCGGCGGCCGGTGGGTGATCGTTCAGGAGCACCTTTCCGACGCGCCGAGCTCGCCATAGCAGCGCACTACTCGCCTGAGTCGTCGCCGGTCGCGTTGACGGAAGACTTGAGCTGTTGACCCATCTCGGCCTCGCCGCTCACGATCGAGCGCCAGCTCAGCTCCTGCCCTCTGCGAAATCCCTTCTGGGTGACCTTCAGCCCTTCGGGTGAGATCGCGACCATGTAAGCCTTGCCGTCGATGGTGATCTCGCGCTTCAGGACCTTCTCGAGTTTCGTCGCCATGCCCCCTCCGGGGAGTTGAAAGTGTTGGTTGGCGATAAAATACGTGGAGATGGCCCCGGCTTCGAGTCCCCCATCGCAACTGGATGGACAGATGTGGCTTGTCCGAGGACTCATTCGTCAATTAAACACGGAGAATCAATGGCCCTACAGGCTCCGGGCGATGACAGCGCCCATCTCATATACGAGTTCGAGCGCCGCGCTTATCCCGTCAGGGACTCATTGCTGACGATCGGCCGCGATGCATCGAGTCATATCCTCATCCGCGAGCCAGCGGTATCGCGCAACCATGCCGAGCTGCGCGCGGAGGATGGCAAGTTCGTGCTGCATCCGTGCGGCGTGAATCCGACGACCGTCAACGGCGCCACTCTCGTAGAGCCGCGAGCCTTGGCCGAGGGCGACAAGGTCGAAGTCGGATCGGCGATCCTCACCTTCACGACAAAGCGACTCCCGCTCGGCGTTTCAGTGATCGAGCCCGCGGGCGCGGCGAAGCGCGAAAAGGACATCGGGACGCGACGCAACACGATCAAGCATCCGATCATGGTCGGCGACCTTGACCCCGACTCACCGCGCAAGGTGCCGACGAATGTAATCGTCATGGCGGTGATGGTGATCGTTGTGATCCTCTATCTGCTCGGTCGGTAAAGAACAACAAACACCCGCTGCGCGCGGCCCGCTGAATGCTGTCCGCTGTCGGCTGCGTACGTCACCGACTTTTCTACTACGCTGCCGCCGTCCCCGCAAACCTCGCCAACACCATCTCCTCGAGCTCTTTCTTGAGCGGCTCGAGCTCAATCGTCTCGAGGACGTCCGCGGCAAACGCGTAGGTAAGCAGCGTTCGCGCGCGATCAGCGCCGATTCCTCTGCTGTTGAGATAGAACATCGCCATGTCGTCGAGCCTGCCGACGGTCGCGCCGTGCGTGCACTTCACATCGTCGGCAAAGATCTCCAGCTGTGGCTTGGTGTCGATCCGCGCGTTCGGCGAAAGCAGGAGGTTGTTGTTGCTCTGCTTGCCGTCGGTCTTCTGCGCTTCGGGATGGACGTAGACCTTGCCGTTGAACACGCCGTGTGACCGTCCGTCGAGCACACCCTTGTACACTTCGTGGCTGGGGCAGTTGGGAGCGATGTGCTCGATGCTCGTCTGATTGTCGATGTGCTGGGTGCCGTCGGCGAGATAAAGGCCGTTCAGGGTGCAGGTCGCGCCCTCGCCATCCAGCGCCGTGTAGATGTTCGTCCGCGCCAGTGCGCCGCCCACCGCCAGCGAGAAGGAATGGAAGCGGCTGTCGCGTGCCTGACGCGCCTGTGTCGTTCCGACATGGAACGCCTTCTCGCTCTCCCGCTGCATCTTGTAGTGGTCGAGGTGCGCGCCCTCACCAACGGATACTTCAGTGACCGCGTTGGTCAGGTAGACGCTGTCCCGAATCGAGACGTAGCTCTCGATCACCGTGGCGCGGGAGTTCCGCGCCGCCACGATGAGATTTCGCGGGTGCGATACGGATTCGCCGTAACCTTCGGAAACAAAGACGAGATGGATCGGCTGCTCGACGACCGTGTCGGCCTGAATCTCGATGAATGCGCCATCGCGAATGAAGGCAGTGTTGAGCGCGGTAAAAAAATGCTGGTCGAACACCGCGATCTTGCCGAGATGGCGCTCGGGTCGGCCGGTACCCGACTTGAGGGCACGCGCCAGGCTGCTCACCCGAACGCCAGTCCCCAGCCCCGCATACGACGACAGATCCTCGGCGAACTCGCCATTCACAAAAACGAGCGTGTGCCACTTCCGCTCTCCGAACGTGAATCGCGCGAGGTCGGCACGCGCCACCATACCCGCGGTGCTGCCCTCCGACGAGACACCGCTCGCGCTGATCGCGGCGACGCGGAACGCCCGCTCGGCGATCGGAGCAACGCTGGTGAAGTGCCAGTCTTCGTTCTTGGTCGTGGGAAATCCGAGTGCTTCGGTGCGCGACATCCCGCGCTCGCGCAGCGCGCGAACCCAGTCTAT
>JBDSRC010000242.1:0-5703 GCA_039929505.1 Gemmatimonadaceae bacterium | reverse complement strand
CGGCCTTGTAGATCTCCCGGTATGCTTCGTCGAGCGAAATAGTTGCGGAGATGGCCTGCTGTACCGTCGCGACAGCGGCGAACCGGGCCGCGCGGCGCTGGAGCTCGGCGACCAGCTCAGTCGTCAATGAACTCCACCGTGACGGGGCGTGTTATCACTCCGGCCTTCACCCCCTCGTCCAGAAAGAGCCGAATCGCGGCACGCCCGCGGTCACCGTAGTCGAGCGTCCACTCGTTCACGTACATCCCGACGAACGTGTCGGCCTTGCCGCGATCGAGCCCGCGGGCAAAGCGCATCGCGTGGTCGAGCGCGTTCTGGCGGTGGTCGAGGCCGTAGGCGATGCTCGCGCGCAGATGGCGTGACACCTTTTTCTGCAGCTCGCTCGGCATGTCCTTCCGGATGACGTTGCCTCCCAGCGGGAGGGGCAGGCCGGTTTTCTCGAGCCACCAGGCGCCCATGTCGGCAACGAGGTGAAAGCCTTCGTCCTCGTAGGTGAGCTGGCTTTCGTGGATCAGGAGGCCAGCGTCGGCCTCGTCATGGATGACGGCGGCCTCGATCTCATCGAACGGAACGACGACCGGAATGAAGTCGGGCTCGAACAACCTGAGTGCGAGGTAAGCGCTGGTCATGAGCCCGGGCACCGCGATGCGCTTGCCGGCAACCGACAGGCGCGTCAGCGGCTTCAGCGACACGAGCTTGGGGCCGTAGCCGTCGCCCATCGACGCGCCGTGCGGCAGGAGCGCGTAGGTATCCGAGAGGTAAGCGTAGGCGTGAATTGAAACCGCCGTTACGTCCAGCTCTCCACGCATCGCCCGGCCGTTGAGCGTCTCGATGTCCTGGAGCTCGTGCACGTAGCTCACGCCCCCAGTGTCGATTTTTCCGTCCGCCAGCGCGTAGAACATGAACGCGTCGTCGGAGTCCGGACTGTGTGCAAGATGAATCGTGTTTCCCGCCGTCACTACTTCACTCCGAGGTTGGTGCGCGCCTGGACGAGGGAGCTGGTGATGTCGTCCTGGTGCCGTGTGTACTCGTCCCGCTTTTTCGCGAGCTCCGCTTTTTCGACCGCGATCAGCCGCCGCTCAAAGGCGCGAAGTCTCGTTGTATCGCGCGCCAGCGTCGCGAGGCGAAGCTGCAGGATGATTCCGAGAAGATGGTTGGGATTCTCGCTCAGTATGCTGTCCGCCTGTGCCTGCGCCAGTGGCAGCGCTCCCGCGACTTCTCCCACGCGGCCCATGTCGTAGCGCTGATCGATGTTGAGCGGCGAAAGCATCTGGTAAGCGGTTATCGCCATCGGCGCAAAGAACTGGACGCTGTCGACTTTTCCCTGACTGGCCAGGAGCATGACGCGGTTGTAGAGTCGGTCAGCGCGTTCCTCGGGGGAGAGGTTCGAGATGTCCGGACCGCGCATTCCCGGCGGCGCGATGCCGCGGTCGTCGAGCCCCGCTTGCGGCAGCGCATTCTGGGAGCCGTCGAGCGTGCTGCCAGGTCGCGCGCTGAACCCGCGACCAGCGGCCATCGCAAAGAGCGCCAGAAATGCCAGCGCCGCGACGATCCACGGCAGCGGGTTGGTCGCGGCCGGACGCACCGCGGCCCCGGCGGTTGCCGGCGTCCCGCAGCGGTGGCAGAACTTGGCGCCTGGAGAAAGTGGGGCCGCACATGAGGTACACGTCGCACCCGATAGTGGAGCGCCGCAGCTGGCGCAAAAACGTCCATCTGCGGGTGCGCCGCACGAGGGGCAATTCCCGGGAGTGGGCTGTGTCGTTGGAGAGAGCGATGTCACTATCGCTCAAGTTATAGAGGGAGAGCCTCCGCCGCAGCGCGGCACAACCTAAACCCAAGGCTCAGGTAATTCCGTTACGACTTGATCGCGGCGGGGTCCGGTCTGAATCGGGCTTGACGTTCAAGATCGGGCAGGGGAATCCAAGTAATGAGCGGATAGTACTGAGTTGTAGTGAACCAGTAACTGATAACCCAACTCACAACTACAACTCACGACTGCCGACTCAACGCTTGGACCCGCTGTCCAGACTCCCCGTAGCCGGTTCAGTAGTTCCCTCGGACAGGGAAGAGCATTCTCTTTGTGCTTGTGCCAGGCTGGTCGAAAAACTTCCAGGAGGATCTGATGTCCGATCAACTCTTGTCGCGCGTCTCCGGCGTCCACGGCCCTGCGAAGAGTCGTCTGAGTGACGGCGTCGATTCCGACTCGTCACCGTTGGCGCTCGGGGCGCCGAATCTGGAGCCTGCGGAAATATCGGGCGAACCGCCGACGACGCGCCGCAGATTTCTTTTCCGGGCATCTACACTTTCGCTCGCGCTACCCGGCGTTGGTGCCGCGCTGACTGCCTGCTCTCCCGACAGTAGCGGTAATGGCGATGCCACGACGTCATCGTCTCGGCGGGCTGCCATGGACGCCGGCGACTCGCTCCGTCTCCACAACGCCAACAGCAGGCTCGACACGACCCTGCACCAGAGTATTGCTCAACACGGCAACACGTCCGCGACACCCGGAACGGCACAAGGAGTGAGTCAGACGGCGTTCAAACGGTATGATCCGATTCTGCCGCCACGGCCGGCGAGCGGTCGAATTCAGCTGCACTGGCACGCCCGAGAGGTGCCTGTTCGGATCGGTAGCGACACGGTCGTCGCCGGCTGGACTTTCGAAGGCGACATTCCGGGACCCATCGTGCATTGTCGTGTGGGGGATACCGTCGAGTTCACCCTGACGAACGATGGAATCGTGCCGCACTCCATGGATTTTCACGCGGCTCAGATCGACCCGAAGATTGCATTTCGCTCGGTGCCAAAGGGACAATCGGTAACATTCACTTTCACGCCGAAGTGGGCCGGCGCATTCATGTACCACTGCGGAACGGCACCGGTGCTAATGCACATTGGTTCCGGAATGTATGGAGCGATCATCGTATCTCCGCGCGAACCGCTCCCTCAGGCCAAAGAATTCGTCCTTGTCCAGAGCGAGTTCTACCTCGCTGACGCCTCCGGGGGACTACGGGCGTTCGACTACCAGAAGATGCTCTCGACTCTTCCCGACTTCGTCGTATTCAATGGAAGGCCCAACCAGTACATCGATGCCCCGATCAAGGTGAAGGTTGGCGACCGGGTAAGGTTCTGGGTCGTGAACGCCGGGCCCACTCATCCCTGCAATTTTCACGTCGTTGGAGAGCAGTTCGATACGATTTATCTCGGCGCTCCGCCGGGGACCCCGATACGCGGAGTGCAGACCTGGGATGTTGCTCCCGGCGGCGGAATGTGCTTCGAGCTGCTTTGCGATGTCCCCGGAGAATTTCCGCTCGTGAATCACGGATTCGGACACGGCCAGAAAGGGGCAATCGGCTTTCTTGTCGTCGAGCCCTAGAATGGGAAAGAGCTGACGCCCCGACCTCGAGGGGCCCCCGTCTGCCTAGCGGAAGAAAGTTCGAGGAACAGCAGGGAATCCAAGTAAAGAGTCAACGGTGTTGAGTTGTAGTGATCAGCAACTGATAACTGAACTCACAACTAAAACATGATGACACTCGGACGCTTGGCAGTCTTGGTGTTGGTCGTGAATGTGGGCGTCAGCATCCTGTACATGGTCGTGTACGGCCACTTGATTGACCCCGGTCACGACGAGCAATACTACCGCGAACACATCAAGGTAGCCGCGCCTTACTGCAGCATCGCCGCTGGCATGCCCTTGATGTTTCTGGCAGGCTGGTGGGTTGCTGGTTGGTGGGAGGGTCAGTTCGCGGTCAAGGCGGCGTTGGTGGTCTGGCTGGCTTACGTCCTCATCGACATATCTGTGTTGGTGGCAGCAGGCCTGACGACAAGGATCGCCGTATTGTTCGCTGTTTCATTGCTCACCAAGTTAGCGGCCGTGTACTTGGGCGCGTTGTTCGGCAACCACCGCGCCTAACAACTCGGAGTGATCGCGCAGTAGGTCGTAGGATGAATCGCATGACGCAAGAATTGGAATTAGACTGCCTCGACCAGTTGGAAGCGACCCCCGCGATCCTGCGCGGACTGATTTGCGACTTGACGGTCGAAGATACCGAATGGAAGCCCGCGCCCGACCGCTTTTCAGTAGCGGAAGTGCTCGCCCATCTTTCCCATTCCGAGGGCGACTGCTATCGAACACGCGTGGACCGGTTCGTGAGTGAAGAACTGCCGGAGCTCGAGCCGGATGATGCGCAGATGTACCTGGAGCTGTACCGCAATGCCAATGCGGAAGATGCCTTCGACCGTTTTGAGGAGCAGCGCGAGACCAACGTGGAGTATCTGCGGACTTTGCCGCGAAGCGCCGGTGAACGCCGCGCGAGGCACCAGGAGGCCGGCGAAATCACCCTGCAACAAATGCTGCATGAGTGGACCATGCACGATCTGGGACATATCCGGCAGATCGCTGAGCTGGTGAGAGCGCGAAAACACCTGCAGGCAGCGGGAAAACTGGGCGATAGCTACCGCCTGAAACCATAGTCAGCGCACGTGCCACCACCGCGTGCTCGGTCCTCGCAACTCGTAGTTCAGAAATGAGCGCGAAGTTCGACCATCGAGCCTTCTAGACGGGAAAGAGCATCTCCCTGTACTTGGGCAGCGGCCAGTAGGCGTCGCCAACGATCAGCTCGAGTGCATCGGCGACCTTTCGCACCTCCGCCATCGTCTCGGCGCCTTCCGAAGTGAGCAGCTGTGCCTGTGCGGGCGGGTCGTCGTGCCCGGCCTCAGCGCGCGCAATGACATCGCTCAGATCTTCGCGGAATTCCTGGAGCTCCTGGACCAGCTCGCCCACCTGATTGGCCGTGGCCACCTGCGGTATCATCACTATTCCCGCGGCCTTGGCGTGCGCCGACGATTCGGAAAGCTGCGCCAGATACTCGTAGGCCGCGGGAATCACCATCGTGTCGACCATCTCGCGCATCGTGTGCAGCTCGATGAGCATGTCCTTCACGTAGCGCTCGACGCGAATATGGTACCTCGACTCGAGCTCCTCCTTAGTGAGGACGCCGAGCTTGGTGAACAGCGTGCGCGACTGCTTCGTCACGAGCTCCTTGAGCGCTTCCGGAGTTCTCCTGAGATTGAGGAGCCCGCGCTTCTTCGCCTCGACGACCCACTCTTCTGAATAGTTGTTGCCCTCGAAGCGGACGGGCGTGCTCTCCTTGAACGCTTCGCGCACAACCTTGAGCACGGCGTCGTCGATCGATTTCGTTTTCTTGAGCGTCTCTCTCAGGCTCGTCGTCAGCTCGCCGATCGATTCCGCCACGGCGGTGTTGAGAAGTGCAACGGGAAATGCGATCGATGCGGAGGAGCCCACCGCGCGGAACTCGAACTTCTGTCCCGTGAACGCGAACGGCGAGGTACGATTGCGGTCGGTGTTGTCGCGCTGGATCTCCGGCAGCCGCTCCACGCCGAGCTTGATCATCTGCTGCTCGGCCGAGCCCGAGGTCTTACCGGCGGCGATCTCGTCGATCACGCGCGTCAGCATGTCGCCCATGAACACCGAGATGATCGCGGGCGGCGCTTCGTTGGCACCGAGGCGGTGCTCGTTCCCGGATGACGCGATGCCGGCACGCAGCAATCCCGAATGTTTGTGCACGGCGCGCAGCACGGCGGCGAGGAAGATCAGGAAGCGAACGTTCTGGTGCGGCGTATTTCCTGGCTTGAGAAGATTCTTCCCGTTGAGATCGGACGAATCCGAGGAGATCGACATCGACC
>JBDSRC010000241.1:0-3758 GCA_039929505.1 Gemmatimonadaceae bacterium | reverse complement strand
GCGGTGTGTGGCGGGACGCGGAAGAGTTCATCGGGACGAGGAAGTTCAAGCGATTCGAGCCGCTCGGGTCGAGAGAGCTGGCAGAAGAGGGGATCAAAGGCTGGCAGCGGGCGGTGAGGGCGACGCTTGGCTGGGCGCAGGATCGCGGGGCCGGTGGGAAGGGAGGCAAGGGCGCCCGCAAGACGCGAAAGGGAGTGAAGCCCGGACAGAAAACGGCGAAGGCATCGGCCAGGAAAACGTCGACGAAGCCAGCGGCCAAAAAAAAACGCCGACGGTGAAACAGCTTCTCGGCCTCAGCCTCGCTTTCAATCTCGTCTTCGCGCAATCCGCCGCGGCGAACGACAGCTGGTTCGGCATCGACAAGCTCAAGCATTTCTTTTTGTCGGCGTTCGCCACCAGCGTTTCGTTCAGCGCGCTTCAGGCGGCTGGCGCAACCCGGAGTACGGCAATGACGGGCGCGATGGGGGCGAGCGCCGCGCTCGGGGTCGGCCGGGAGCTGTACAATCTCCGGACAACCAAGGTTTTCAGTTTCAGAGATCTGACCTGGGATCTGATTGGCACCGGGGCGGCCGCGGCGGTTCTGTCAAAAACCGCGAAGTAAGCCTGAGTTGTGAGTTTAGAGTAACTACCACTGCGGATTGCGAACTAACCGCGAACTAACTGCGGACTGCGGACAACACATTGAAACGCTAGGGCGTAGTAGGGATGACAGCCGGTGGCATTCAGCCGGTACCAGGCAGCCTGGGGTTAGTCCGCAGTTCGCAGTGGGTCCGCAGTTCGCAGTGGGTCCGCAGTCCGCAGTTAGTCCGCAGTTCGCAGTCGGCAGTTAGTCCGCAGCCGCAGTTATTGTTGGAACCCCGCCCCGCAGATAAAATAGAGCCAACCTTCACCCGCCCAATGAAATGACGTCCCGCCGCGATTTCGTCAGAACCGCCGCTGCCGCCACCGCCGTCGCAGGACTCGGCTCGTGCGCCCCGGCATCGACCACGATCGGTGCGCGTCCGCCGACACCCGCACCCGACGACTCGATCGATGGTCTTGCCCTCGAAGCGCTGAACGTCGCGCGATCCGCCGGCGCCTCTTACGCCGATGCTCGCATCGGCCGCTACCGAAGCCAGTTCGTGAGCACCCGCGAGCGGCAGGTGACCGGCGTCGCCGACTCGGAATCGTACGGCGTCGGCGTGCGCGCGTTGGTGGATGGATCGTGGGGCTTTGCTGCGACCAGTGACATGTCGCGCGCTGGTGTTCAGCAGGCCGCGCGCGAAGCGGTGCGCCTTGCCCGCGCCGCGCGCGCGGCGCAGAAGCGCCCCGTGGAGCTTTCGCCTGTCGCTGCAGTGAAGGGCAACTGGCGCACTCCAGTCACTCGCGATCCAATCGACGTCCCGATCGAGGAGAAAGTCGCTCTGCTGCTCGCGGCGAACGAAGCAGCGCTCAAGGTGCCGCGTGTCCGCTTCGTCAATTCCAGCATGGCGCTCCTCCGTGAAGAAAAAACGCTGGCGACAACTGACGGCACTCTCACGACGCAGACCTTCGTTCGTGTGGGGCCGATGTTCAACGCGACCGCGATCGCCGAGGGCGATTTCCAGAGCTACAGCGAGGAGCTGGCGCCGCGCGGATCGGGCTGGGAGTACATCGAATCGCTCAACATGCCGGGCAACGCCGAGCGCTGGGCGAGCATGGCGGCGGAGAAGCTGAGCGCCAAGCCAGTCGCGCCCGGCAGATACGATCTCATTCTCGACCCGACCAATCTCTGGCTCACCATTCACGAATCGATCGGACATCCCACCGAGCTCGATCGCGCCATGGGATACGAGGCGAATTACGCGGGTACCAGCTTCATCGCGCCTCCCGACAATTACATCGGCAAGTTCAAGTATGGTCCCGAGTTCATGAACGTCCAGGCCGATCGCACCCAGGAGGGTTCGCTCTCCCGCGTGGGCTGGGATGACGAAGGGGTTCCTGCGGAGAAGTGGCTCATCGTCGAGAAGGGAATCTTCAAGGACTATCAGACCACCCGCGAACAGGTGGCCTGGATCGCCGGCCTCACCGGAGTGCGGAAGTCGCACGGAACGTCGTTCGCCGATTCATGGTCGAACGTCCAGTTCCAGCGCATGCCGAATATCTCGCTCATGCCGGGTGAGAAAAACATCGGACTGGACGAGATCGTCGCCGCTACCGACAACGGCATTGTTATCAAGAATCGCGGCTCGTGGTCGATCGACCACCAGCGCTACAACTTCCAGTTCTCCGGACAGGCGTACTACGAAGTGAAGAACGGAAAGATCACCGGCATGCTCAAGGACGTTGCTTACCAGGCAAACACTCCACAATTCTGGAACAGCATGGATATGATCGGCGGCGAGAAGAGCTACTGGCTCGGCGGATCCTTCGGTGACGGCAAAGGCCAGCCGTCACAGTCCAATTCCGTGAGTCACGGGTGCCCACCGGTGAGATTCAAGCAGGTGAACATCGTGAACACCGGGAGGCGCGCATGAAGCCCCGCTCCCTGCTTCACTCGGCCGGCGCCGCGCTGGCGCCGCTGCTCACACGCGAGCAGGCCAAGGCACTGGCCGATCGCGTGCTCGCGATGTCAACGGCCGACGAGACGCGTGTGACCATCAACAGCACCTGGGAAGGGAACACGCGGTTTGCCGGCGGCGAGATCACGACCTCGGGCGAAGCGGTAAACACGACTGTGGCCGTCAGCACCGCCGTCGGCAAGCGGAGAGCATCGACGTCCACCAACGTGCTGGACGATGCTTCGCTGCGCCGGACGGTGGATCTCGCTGTTCGCCTGGCGCGGCTGTCCCCCGAAGATCCGGAGCTGATGCCGGAGCTGGGCGAACAATCCTACGTTGGTGTCAACGGCTGGATCGACGCGACCGCGAATCTCGGCCCCGAGTCACGCGCAGCCGCTGTTCGCAGCCTCCTCGATCGCGCGATGGAGGTCGGGCGTCCGGCCGGTGATGTTTTCATCGCCGGTTATCTCGAGGCTACCGCGGGCGTGCGGGCGATCGCTAACAACAAAGGACTGTTCGCATATCATCGCTCAACTGAAGCCGATCTTTCCAACACGGTCCGGACTCCCGACCGCACGGGGTCGGGATATGCTTCCGTCGGGGCGCGCGATTGGAGCGCAATCGACCCTGGTGCGCTCGGCGCGCGTGCCGCGCAAAAAGCGGTCGCATCGCGAAATCCGCAGGCGATCGAGCCCGGACCACACGTGGTCGTACTGGAGCCTGGCGCCGTCGCGGATCTCATCCCGCTGTTGGCAGGCGCGTTCAACGCTCGCGGCGCCGACGAAGGTCGCGGCGCGTTCTCCAAGCGCGGCGGTGGGAACAAGCTCGGTGAGAAAGTCGCCGACGAGCGCGTCACGATCTATTCGGATCCAGCCGATCCCGAGCTACTGGCCCAGCCGTTCGACGGTGAGGGCTTTCCGCTCAAACGGCGGGTGTGGATCGAGAACGGCATTCTCAGGAATCTTTCGTACTCCCGGTTCTGGGCGCAGAAACAGGGTGTCGAGCCGAGCGGCGGCGGTGGCGGCGGAGGCGGTGGCGGTGGCGGTTTCGGCGGCGGCCTTCCGGGCGGTCTGAAGATGGTGGGCGGCAACAAGACGACCGAGGAGCTGATCGCTGGAACTCAGCGCGGCGTGCTCGTGACTCGGTTCTGGTACATTCGCTCGCTCGATCCGCGCACGGTCATGAACACCGGTCTCACTCGCGACGGAACGTTCCTGATCGAGAACGGCAAGATCACGC
>JBDSRC010000240.1:0-6946 GCA_039929505.1 Gemmatimonadaceae bacterium | reverse complement strand
ATATCGGATAGCCCCCTGCGCGGCCGGCTCGCGGATGGGGCACGGAAACGAGCCCGCCAGTTCGATTCGGGTGCGATGATCGAACGCACTGCTGAGGTGTATAAGGGCGTTACCGCGGGGTAGCGTGTGCTCGTCAGATACTTATACCTTGCACCGTCGACGCATCTGAGACCTGTGCAGATCGCTGGATGAACCCATCCATGATCTTTACATGACATATCGGAGTTTCCTTGATCTACATCTGCATCCCGACTTACAACGAGAGTCCGACGATCGGCGTTCTCCTGTGGAGAATTCGCCGCGTTTTCCAGGACTACTCGCGTGAATACGAGATCATCGTCTACGACGATGCGAGCACCGACAGCACCCTCGAGACGCTCAAGCCGTACGCCGACGTCATTCCGCTGACCATCCTCCGCGGAGAGACGCGGCAGGGGTTTGGCTTCGCCCTGGAGAAGCTTTGCCGTGAAGTGAGCCGCCGCACGCGTTACGCGCGCCGCGACGCCGCGATCGTGATGCAGGCCGACTTTACGGACCAGCCCGAAAGCATTCCGGAGCTGGTTAAGCGGTTCGAAGGAGGCGCGGACATCGTCGCCGCCCGCCAGCAGATCGAGGAAGCTCCGGCTGCCGTGCGGAAGCTCCGCCGCCTCGCTGGCTGGATTCACCGCTCAGAAATCCCGAAAAGCGCCGGCGCGGATCCATTTACGACTTTCCGCCTCTACCGCATCTCCGTTCTGCGCGAGCTGCTCAAGTCGCTCGGCGACGAGCCACTCATCACGACCAGCGGCTGGGCGGCAAACATGGAGCTGCTCGTCAGGTCGACGCGTTTCGCGCGTCGCATTGAAAACGTCGACCTCGCGCCACGCTACGATCTGCGCACGAGAGAAACGAGAGTGCGGCCGCTCGCGGACGCTTACAATCTGTTGCGGTTCAGTCGGCGCGCGCGCCTGATGTCGGGCCCGGTCGGGGGTGTGGCGTGAGCGTAATGATGCGATCTGCCTCTGCCTTGCTCTTCACGGTCGCGGCTGCGGCCGGCGGTCAGGCGGGCGCCGCTCCCGACCAGGCAGCGGCCTCGAGGCGGGCCAAGGTCCCGTTCGGCGTGGGCGAGCGCATGGAATTCGAGGTGCGCTTCGGCCGGGTCAAGGTAGGCAATGCCCACATGGAAGTTGTCGCTCTCGACCACCTCCGCGGGCGTACCGCCTGGCATACCGCGTTCTGGGTGCAGGGTGGAAACTTTCTGTACCGCGTGAACGACGTGTATGAGAGCTGGATCGACGCCGAGACGCTCTCGTCTCTGCGATTCGTCCAGGAGCTCGAGGAAGGCGGAAAGAGCACCAACCGTAAATTCGAGATCTATCCCGAGCGCGCGATCTTCATCCAGACCGACAAAAAGGAATGGAAGGAGGAGAAGTCGGTCTCGAACCCGCTCGACGACGGGTCGTTTCTGTATTTCATTCGCACGATCCCGCTGGTCGTGGGCCAGACGTACGACTTCGACCGCTATTTCCGCCCCGATCGCAATCCGGTCCGCATCAAGGTGCTGCGCAAGGAGCGGATAAGGGTTCCAGCCGGGACCTTCAACGCGATCGTGATCCAGCCTGTGATCAAGACGAAAGGAATATTCTCCGAGAACGGGCACGCCGAGATCTGGCTATCCGACGACGATCGGCACATCATGCTCCAGCTGAAGTCGAGACTTTCGTTCGGCTCGCTCAATCTGTATCTCAAATCCTATTACCCATCGCCGAGCCCCTAGGCGGTAAACGAAAGCCCCGCTCACCCCGTTCCGCGGGGAAAGCAGAAGGGCATGCTTCCGGGACACCGGAAGCAGACCTGTCCAGAATACGCACCGTTCCAATCGAGCGGCGGCCAAACAAGGTCGCCGCTGAGGAATTCGCTTCCCCGCCCCCGACGACCGGCGAACGCAGATTCGCGGATTTCCTCACCTCTCTTCCCGATGTGCTCGTGGCGCGCGACTTCCGCCGCGTCGTCGAAGCGATAGCGGCTGCGCACCATCAAAAGCGCGCGATAGTCGTGATGCTCGGCGGACACATCGTCAAAACCGGTCTGGCGCCTCTCCTTATCGAGCTCATGGAGCGGGGTGTGATCACCCACCTGGCGATGAACGGCTCCGCCGCGATACACGACTACGAGATCGCCAGGTTCGGCGCGACGTCGGAGGACGTGGCTCGCGGACTCGTCGACGGAACATTCGGGATGGCGGAAGAAACGGGTCGAGGGATGAACGACGCGTTCATCGCCGGCATGGAACGGCAGTGGGGTATGGGGGAAGCGCTCGCGCGCGCGCTCGAAGGCGAATCGCTCGTGAATCCGGAGCTGTCGGTGCTGCTGTGCGCGAACAGACTCGGAATTCCCTCTACCGTCCACGCGGCGATCGGCGCCGAGATAATTCACCAGCACCCCGCCGCCAGTGGCGCTGCGATCGGTGAAACGAGCCACCGGGATTTCAGGCGGCTCGCGGCTTCACTCCCCAGTCTACACGACGGAGGCGTCGTCCTGAATCTCGGGAGCGCCGTCATCATGCCCGAGGTGTTTCTCAAGGCACTGACGATCGCGCGCAACCTTCATGCGGGAAAGCCGACGGGATTCACGACGTGCGATCTGGATATGCAGCGGCATTACCGGCCGCGCGTGAACGTGGTTCAGCGGCCGACCCAGGGGAGTGGGAAGGGCTACGAGATCACAGGGCACCATGAGATCATGGTGCCGCTGCTCGTGTGGGCAGTCATCGAGGCTATGGAAGAGCGTAAGCGAACTGCAACGGAAAACTGACAGGCTGCCCGCCACCCGCCGCCAGCCTCACTGCGCGTGGACGTCAGTCGCATTCGGCTAATCAAAAGACGGGGGGTTATAGCGCCAAAAAAAAGCGGGAGGGGATCTGCTCCCTCTCGCTCTTCCTACAAGTCGTGTTGTCGGCAGCCGGCGGCGGATAGCGGTTAGCGGGCAGCAGACAGCCTGTCAGTTCCTTCCGGACGACTAGTACCGGGTTAGCCTGGTGCCAGAGAATCTGTCCCGCAACCGCGCCGCGGTACCTGGCGCGACGAGCCGGACTCCGAGATAAAGCACCCCGCCGACGATGAGTACCTTGAGTGCGACAGCGACCACCCAGAAGGTCAAAGCGAGAATACCGCCGAACAGCTTGAACACCATGCCCACGGCAAAGAGGCCCAGCATGGCGAAAAGGCCGATCATGAAAATGGCGCGTAACATGATGTTCTCCAAAACGGTGACAAGATTCCCTACGCTGACTCGGGCCGGGATGTTTCAGTGGCCCGTTTGACCCGCCGGCCCGATGTCATCGTCGCCGGCAGCGGTCTTATCGGTCTGGCGTCCGCTCTGGCCCTCGCCGAGCGTGGGCTGAAAGTATCACTGATCGGGACCCACAGACCAGGCGAAGCGTCGAGCGCGGCCGCGGGAATGCTCGCTCCGTCGGTCGAACGCTCCACCGGCCCCTCCCACGATTTCGCCATTGCCGCCCGCGACCGCTATCCCAGCTACCTCGACTACCTCGCCGAGCGCACCGGAATCCGGGTTCCACTCAACCGCCTCGGCATCGTGCAGCTGGCTCTCAGCGAGAAGGGCATCAAAGGACTCAAGCGCACCGCGCTTTCCACCAGCCGCTGGCTCACCGCTGCTGAAGTGAGCGATCTCGAGCCGTCTCTTTCACACGGGCTCGGTGCGATGTACAACCCCGACGATGGCGCGGTCGACAACGTCATCCTCCTGGGCGCAATGGACCGGCTGGCTTCGTCGACCGGTTCGATTACTCGCGTCGACGACACGGTGGTGAGCTTGAGGCCACGGAGAGACTCGTGCGCGGCCGTGCTGCAATCGGGTGAGACTCTCGAGTCCGCGCACGTAGTCGTGGCCGCCGGCGCCTGGGCGGCCCAGATCGAGGGCGCACGATTCGCCGAAGTCGTAGCTCCGGCACGAGGGCAGCTCGTGCTATACCCCGCGTGCCCGCTTCGCCACGTGGTGTACGGGCCACATGGATACGTCGTTCCGCGCGGCGATGGTACGATCGGCGGCAGCACGATGGAAAACGTCGGTTTCGATGTGCAGCTCACGGACGCTGGTGTGAAAAAAGTGCGACACGCAGCGGAGGAGATTTGCCGACAACTTTCCGCCCACGCGGCGCCGAAAGCATGGGCCGGACTTCGCCCCGTCACCCCCGACATGCTACCCCTTCTTGGCAGCGACCCGGATCATCCGTCGATCATCTACGCGTGCGGACATTCACGCAACGGAGTCCTGATGGCGCCCCTGACCGGCGATGTCGTGGCCGATCTTGTGACTGGAGCGGCACTTAGCCACGACTTGTCACAATTTCGGCCGGGGAGGTTTTAATGTAGATTGAGCTTGTTGGACGCCCGAAGGTTCCAGGTCGGGCGGAGGGGATCCAAGTCTTGAGTCGGCAGTAGTGAGTCGTAGTCGTTCACTGATCACTACAACTCAACCCTGTTCACTCACAACTTGGATTCCCCCTAATCGCCGCTACGAACCCGAGAAATGCCCGATACTTTCTCCCAGAATATTGGCCCCTTTTACCAGATCCTGGGGCGCCATCGCGCCGATCCACTTCCCGAGCGGAAGCCATCGTGGCTTAAGGTGAAGGCGCCGGGTGGACCCAACTACATACGCCTCAAGCAGTTAATGCGCGAGCTGGACCTGCATTCGGTCTGCGAGGAGGCTCATTGTCCCAACGTCGGCGAATGCTGGGAGCATGGGACGGCGACCTTCATGATCCTGGGCGATGTATGCACGAGGAACTGCGCCTACTGCGCCGTAGCGCACGGCCGGCCGCCCAAATACGACATCGCCGAGCCCCAGCGCGTCGCGCAGGCGATCGCCGAGATGAAGCTTCAGCACGCGGTGATCACTTCCGTCGACCGTGACGACCTTCCTGATTTCGGCGCTTACATCTTCGCTGAAACCATCAGGCAGATTCACGAGCGGATTCCCGGCTGCTCGGTCGAGGTTTTGGTCCCGGATTTTCAGGGAAACGAACAGAGCATCCGCACCGTTCTCGAAGCGCGACCGGAGATATACAATCACAACACCGAGACCGTCCCGCGACTCTACAAAAAGGCGAGACCCGGCGGTCGCTATGCGAGAGTCATGCAGATCTTCCGCTACGCCAAGGCAATCGCCCCCGACATTCCCACCAAGACTGGCATGATTCTCGGTATGGGTGAGACCATCGAGGAAGTGGTCACTGTCATGCGCGATCTGCGGGAAGTCGACGTCGATATCCTTACACTCGGACAGTATCTCCGGCCGTCCGACGCCCACATTGCCCTGGACCGGTATTACACTCCGGAGGAGTTCAGGAAGCTCTATGAGATCGGAATGGAAATGGGTTTTCGGCACGTCGAGTCAGGACCTCTAGTGCGCTCCAGCTACCACGCGTGGGAGCAGGTGCAGGCGGCGGGAGTATGAGCACCGAAGCGAAGCCCGTCCCCGCCCCGGCGTCGGCGCAGAAGCGCCGGGAGAAACCTCAGAGCTCCCCTCTGGCAGAGGGTGAAAACAAGGCGCCGCCAATGGGTGGAACGACCCCGGAAGAACGGCGGGCGCTGCTCAAATCGATGCTGTTGCAGCGACGGTTCGAGGAGCGCTGCGCTGAAGCCTACGCACTCGGCAAGATCGGTGGATTCTGCCACCTCTACATTGGCCAGGAAGCGATCTCGACCGGCACGATGTCGATGATCAGGCCCGACGACTACGTGATCACCGCGTACCGCGATCACGCCCAGGCGCTCGCGCGTGGAGTCAGTCCGCGCGCCATCATGGCGGAGCTGTTCGGACGTGATACGGGCACCTCGGGGGGAAAGGGCGGCTCCATGCACATCTTCGACAAGGAGACGAACTTCCTCGGCGGTCACGGAATCGTCGGCGGTCACGTCCCTGTCGCCGCGGGAGTCGGCTTCGCGATCAAGTATCGCCGCGGTAATCAGCTCTGCGTGTGCTTCTTCGGGGAAGCGGCGGTAAACATCGGCGCGTTCCACGAAGCGCTGAACCTCGCTTCGCTCTGGGATCTTCCGGTGATTTTCATCATCGAGAACAACCGCTACGGCATGGGCACGGCGATCTCACGCTCGACGGCGAACGAAGACGTCGTGGTTCGCGCGCAGGGATATCGGATGGTCGGCGAATCAGTGGACGGCCAGGACGTGTTCGCGGTTCGCGACGCGATCAGCCGCGCCGCCGAGCGCGCCCGCAAGGAAAAGCGCCCGACGCTGCTCGAGATGCGGACGTATCGCTTCATGGGACACTCGATGTCCGATGCGGTCAGCGGAACGTACCGCACCAAGGACGAGCTCGAGGAGAACATGAAGCGCGACCCGATAATCGTCCTTCACAACATGATGCACGAAGCCGGTGAGCTAACCGAGGGTGACCTGCGCAAGATCGACGACGAAGCGAAGGCAATCGCGCAGGATTCGTGGGACTTCGCCGACGCGAGCCCCGAGCCGCCGCCCGAGAAACTCTACACCGATGTTTTGACGGACACGACGTCCTGATGCCAGTCGTCACCTACCGCGATGCACTCACCCAGGCTCTTCGTGAAGAGCTCCAGCGCGACGACAGAGTCTTCCTCATGGGAGAGGAAGTCGCCCAGTACAACGGCGCCTACAAGGTTTCGAAGGGACTGCTTGACGAGTTCGGGCCGATGCGCATCGTCGACACGCCAATCACCGAGCTCGGCTTCGCCGGCGTGGGCGTCGGTGCGGCGATGGTCGGCCTCCGGCCGATCGTCGAGTTCATGACCTGGAATTTCGCGCTGCTCGCTCTCGACCAGGTGGTAAATGCCGCGGCGAAGATGCTGTACATGTCAGGCGGACAGTACAACATGCCGATGGTGTTCCGTGGACCTAATGGGGCTGCACTCCAGCTCTCGGCCCAGCACTCTCAGGCGTGGGAGAGC
>JBDSRC010000239.1:0-3145 GCA_039929505.1 Gemmatimonadaceae bacterium | reverse complement strand
CCACTGGATCGAGCGTGTGCGCCACGAGCTACCCGAGCTGCCTGACGCGCGGCGGAAGCGGCTCGGTACGGATTTCGAGCTCGCATCCGCGGAAGTCGATCAGCTCACCGCATCACCGGCCATCGCCGAATACTTCGAGGCAGTCGCTCGCGCATCGGGTGATGGTAAGAGCGCGTACAACTGGGTGATGGGAGAAGTGTCCGCTGCCTTGAGGTCGTCCGGCGGGGACGTCGATGCATTTCGGGTTCGACCCGCGGACCTGGCGCAGCTCCTCAACCTCGTGCGCGATGGGACGATCAGTCACACCGCCGGCAAGCGCGTATTTGCGCGGATGGTGGAGACGGGCAAGCCGGCTGCTCAGGTCGCGGCTGACGAAGGGCTGCTACAGGTGGGAGACGACGCCGTGATCGCTGGTTGGGTGGATCAAGTGCTGGTCGAGCACCCCGAGGAGGGAGCGCGGTATCTCGCTGGCGAGAAGAAGCTGCAGGGTGTGCTCGTTGGCCTGGTGATGCGGAAATCGGGCGGGCGCGCCGATCCGAAGCGCGTCAATCAGCTGTTGGCTTCGCGCGCCGGATAAAGAGGCTCGGGCAAGTCGGTAGCGTAGCGCAGCTTCGAGGGGGGCATTCCGAAATGCTGCTGCGCCTGCTCGCGGACGTGTTCTTCGCCGCCGCGCCGGAGCGCCGCGCGCCGAACTTTCTTTGCTTCACGGAGCGGCACCGTACCCGCTGGATCGAGCTTGAACGGCACCGAGCGGTCGAGATGGGATAGCAGATCGACGATGTAGTCGAAGGCCCGCGCCATGTAGATCTCCACCTCCGGCTCCGTCAGGTCCCAGCGGCTCTTCTCCTCGACCAGATGGAAGATGCGCTGCCACGATTCAGTGTCGGCAACGTGAACCATTCCGCGGAAAATACGGCGGTTGGTTGGAGTGCTGAAGATCGTCGGGCTCAGTATCCGGTCGAGGTGCCCGTCGGAATGCGCGTGGTCGCGCAGAATCAGCTGCTTCGCGGTGCGGCTGAATCGCTCTCCGATGTGGGTGTCGAAGCGACTCTCCCAATAGCTGTGTCCGAGCGCCGCGGTCGACGAGGTGATGGTGAGCTGATGGGGGACGAAATAGTTGTGGGCGACCGCATCGGCGGCGAGGTGCGCGAGATAACCCAGGCCGAAGGCACGGAGCGGCTCCGACTCGGCGTTGTCGTGAATCTCGAAACCCACAGTCCACGAATGGCAGTGTCTCCCTGCCGCCGCGTACTTCTTGGCGATACTCGTGTCCGCGGCGATCGATCCGTACAGAAAATCATACGGATATGCTGCCAGGAGCTCGGCAACTCCTCCCGGAAGCAGCGGCAGCGACCGCATGATCGCTTCGCCGAGGAAGATGTGTGTGCCCGGCGTCCAGGCGTGGGCGGTCTCCGGTGTGATCGCTACGGCGAGAAAAGCCGCGACCACCACCCACGCCACCGGCATCAGGCGCGCTGCCGCGCGCGCCATCATTGGCGACCTAAATCCCGATCCGCTTACGCTGGCGCCGGACCGCTTTGCGCAGGTCGTTGAGCTCGTCCTTCACGACGTCGTTGATCGCATCGCGCGCGGTGTCCGCATAGTCGCGTACCTGCTCGATCATGTCGTCCACCGGAATGCGCTCGATCAGCTCGCCGCCACGCTCGACCGCCGTGTTGAAGCCCCGTCGTGCTCGCGGAGCGGCCCAGCGTGCGCCTTCAGCAGCGCGGCCGCCCGCCCACTTGGCGCCTTCCAGTCCCGCGATTCCCGCGAGCGCTGCACCTCTCCCCGCGTAGCGAACGAGCGGTCCGACGGGACGGTTTCCCGAGGGTCCTCGTCTCACCAGGAGAGTGATCCCGGCGCCGATCGCGGCTCCGATGAGGGCCGCCGTCAACAGGTCGAACTGCTGCTCACGTTCCTCGTCCAGCTCCATTTCGGGGTCTGACCCGCGGGCGCGGCTTCTCCCAGTCGTCGGCTCCGTCTTCGTCGTAGTCCCCATCGATCAAATCCTCCTGGTCAAATGCAGTATTGATTCCCGTTTGTACGCCGCGAATCGTAGACGCCGTGGTGACGAATGCCGACTCCGCTTCCTCCTGAACGACCTCGAGCAGGGCGTTCAGCTGGTTAATCCTGTCCTCTGCCGCCGCGACTGCCTGCTGCACACGCTGATTCGCCGCCGCCACCGTCTGGCTCACCTGCTGCACGTCGACGCGAATCGACGTCGAGATGTAGTCCACGTTGTCGGCGATCGAGCTGGCGTGGCGCATCAGCGGATTGATGTCGCCATAGATCTTGTCGAGCATGTCGCTCGTCTTCTTGTAGCTCTTCCTGAAATTCCACGCCGCCGGAACGAGCGCGACTGTCAGGACGATCACGGTGATCGTCATCACGCCGCTCGCGATGCTCGTCACCTTTTGCCAGAGGCTGGGGTCCTCCGTCACCTGCTTGGTGTAGAGCGTGTCTGGCAGCGACTGTACCACCTGAAGCAGTAACTCGAAGCCAGCGGTCATCCATCCCGTCATGTGGGGTCGTTGTGCAAGGGAGAGGCCATTTTCAGGCGGAAAAGCGATGACGGTACAAAGAGTGCTCTCAACCGTATATTTTCGCAACACGCGCCCACAACACAGTCCCGAACGCCCGTCAGGAGCAGCATGCCCGCAGTACAGTTCGTGGTAGAAGGCGGAAGAACCCTCAGCGGCTCCATCCGACCATCCGGCAACAAGAACGCAGCGCTCCCCATCGTCGCTGCCGCTCTCATCTCGCACAATCCGGTTCATCTGGAGAACGTGCCCCGCATTCGGGACATCGAAACGCTCGTCGAGCTGATTCGCTCGGTCGGCGCATCGATGGAATGGACCGGACAGAACTCCCTCTCCATTCACGCCGCAAATCTGAGTCCGGCGGACCTGAATCCGACCCTCTGCGCGAAGATCCGGGCGTCCATTCTTTTGGCCGCGCCGCTCCTCGCCAGGTGCGGGCAGGTCACGCTGCCGCCTCCGGGCGGAGACGTCATCGGCCGGCGCCGGCTCGACACGCACTTTCTCGCGCTCGAGCAGCTTGGCGCGTCGTTCACTCACGGGAAGCTGATCGAGATGCGGGTGAACGGATTCCGCGGCGCGGACGTGTTTCTCGATGAGCCGAGCGT
>JBDSRC010000238.1:0-4853 GCA_039929505.1 Gemmatimonadaceae bacterium | reverse complement strand
GCGTCACTGACCAGAGTCCCGAAAATCAGTATCAGGCGTTGCAGCGCTACACACGCGATCTCACCGAAGCGGCGCGCAAGGGAAAGCTCGACCCGGTGATCGGCCGCGATGAAGAGATCCGGCGCGTAATTCAGGTTCTCTCCCGGCGCACAAAAAACAATCCCGTCCTGATCGGCGAGCCCGGTGTAGGAAAGACAGCGATCGCCGAGGGCCTGGCTCAGCGCATAACCAACGGTGATGTGCCCGAGGGGCTCCGCGACAAGCGGCTGCTTTCACTCGACCTCGGCGCACTGATTGTGGGCGCAAAGTTTCGCGGTGAGTTCGAAGAGCGGCTCAAGGCGGTGCTCAAGGAAATCACCGAGAGCGAAGGGCAGTTCGTGATGTTCATCGACGAGATGCACATGCTGGTGGGGGCAGGGAAAGCGGAAGGCGCGATGGACGCCGGCAACATGCTCAAGCCAATGCTCGCGCGCGGCGAGCTCCGAGTTGTCGGCGCAACCACCCTCGACGAATATCGGAAGCACATCGAAAAGGATGCCGCACTCGAGCGGAGATTCCAGCCGGTGTACGTCGGAGAGCCGAGCGTCGAAAGCACGATCGCGATTCTACGGGGACTCAAGCAGCGCTACGAGTCCCATCACGGCGTCCGCATCACCGATGGGGCGGTAGTCGCAGCCGCCACTCTTTCCAATCGCTACATCGGAGACCGGTTTCTGCCCGATAAGGCGATCGACCTGATCGATGAGGCTGCCTCGCGCATGAGAATCGAGATCGATTCGATGCCGCAGGAGATCGACGAAGTCGAGCGCCGCGTCACCCAGCTCGAGATCGAGCGCCAGGCGCTTCAGAAGGAGAAGGACAAGGCGTCGCGCGAGCGTCTCTCCACGATCGAGCGGGACCTGGCTGAGCTTCGCGAGAAGTCGGCTGGAATGAAGGCGCAATGGCAGCAGGAAAAGGAGACGCTCGGCGCGGTCGGCAAGATCAAGCAGCAGATCGAGGAGGCGCGAATCGAAGCCGAGCGCGCGACGCGGGCGGGCGATCTGCAGAAAGCCGCCGAGATCTCATATGGCCAGATCCCGCAGCTCGAGAAGCAGATGCAGGGCGCGGAGCAGCAGCTGGCGAGCAAGCAGGCTGGCGGCGCGCGCTTCCTCAAGGAGGAAGTGACCGGTGAAGACATCGCCGAGATCGTTTCGCGCTGGACGGGCATTCCCGTCTCGCGGATGATGGAGGCGGAACGGGAAAGACTAACGCGCCTCGAGGAGGTCCTCTCGACCCGGGTGATCGGACAGGAGGAAGCGGTACGCGCCGTTGCCAACGCAGTGCGGCGCTCGCGCGCTGGCCTGCAGGATCCTAATCGCCCGATTGGCTCGTTCATTTTTCTCGGCCCGACTGGAGTCGGAAAGACCGAGACCGCGCGCGCCCTCGCCGAGTTTCTGTTCGACGACGAGCACGCGATGGTGCGGATCGACATGTCGGAGTACATGGAGAAGCATTCCGTCGCGCGCCTGGTCGGCGCGCCCCCCGGCTATGTCGGATTCGAGGAAGGAGGCCAGCTGACCGAAGCGGTGCGGCGCCGCCCGTACTCCGTCATACTGTTCGACGAGATCGAGAAGGCGCACCCCGACGTGTTCAACATCCTCCTTCAGATTCTCGACGATGGCCGGCTCACCGACTCGCAGGGACGAACGGTCGATTTCCGCAACACCGTCATCATCATGACGTCGAATATCGGAAGCACCTACATTCTCGAGCACACCGGGGACGATCGCGCCGTGGTCGAAGCGCAGGTGATGGGCGCGTTGAGACAGCACTTCCGCCCCGAATTCCTGAATCGCGTCGATGACATCATCGTGTTCAGGCCGCTGGGGAAGGGCGAGATCGAGCACATCATCGACCTCCAGCTCGCGCGGCTCGAGAAGCTGCTCGCCGACCGGAAGCTGAGTCTCGAGCTGACTCCTGAAGCGAGAGAGATACTCGCGACCGAGGGGTACGACCCGGCGTTCGGCGCGCGTCCCTTGAAGCGGGCAATTCAACGGCTACTTCAGAATCCGCTCGCGATGGCTGTTCTCGAGGGGCGCTTCTCGGAGGGTGACCACATCCTGGTCGGTGTCGATGCGAAGGGTGAGCTGACTTTCACCAAATCGGGCGAGCAGGTTCTTGCTTTCCGGTAGCGGGGCGGGAGCAGTCGTGCCCGGCTTGTCCGCGTCCGCCACGGAGCTCGAGAAGTACATGCGGAACGCGCTCGATCTGGCGCGCGATGCGGTGAGACGAAACGAAGTGCCGGTCGGAGCTCTCGTCGTGAGCGGTGGGTCGATCGTCGCCGCGACAACGAATCGCACGGTGCGCGACCAGGATCCAACCGCTCACGCGGAATTGCTCGCGATACGGGAAGCCGCGGCAAAGCTCGACCGGTGGCGACTCGACGACTGTACTCTATACGTGACGCTGGAGCCGTGCGCGATGTGCGCGGGAGCGATGGTCCTGTCGCGGATGAAGCGCGTCGTCTTCGGCGCGTGGGATGAGAAAGCGGGAATGGCGGGCTCGGTCGCCGACCTGCTACGACACCCCCGGCTCAATCACCGGCCGGAGGTGAAGGGCGGAGTGCTGGCAGACGAGTGCGCAGCGCTCCTCTCCGATTTCTTTCAGGCCCAGCGCACCCCGGTTCCCGACTCCTCCTAGAGAATCGGCTCCGACAAGAATGCTTTCTTGCGCTGGAAGTACAGCGCTGTCTCGAGAATCAGCGCGTTGGTGTTCAGGCTCGGCTCGCCAGTGGGCCGCATGTTGGACTCGTAGACTCCCGCGCCCCACCCGGATCCGGCGACGCCAGCTGGTTGTACGGCTTCGAAAACCTTGAGCGTGTACGGAGTCGGCATCAACGCCCGATACGCGAACGCCGCCTTCGAGCTCACCCACCTCGGCTGCTCGACATAGGTGCCGTCTTCGGGGCCTTCCACCACGAAGGTTCGTCCGTTGTGAAACACGCTGTAGTAGTAGAAGTAATGCGGCGGATCGGGCAGCGCGTCTTCGGTAACCATCGTGAGAATTCCGTTCTGGGTGTGACGGGCTTCCTGCACCATCAACACCCGCTCGGCGTGCTTCTTCAGATCGGGATGGTAATAACCGGTTTCCAGTCCGAGCATGACGTACGGCTCGCTGGTGATACGCGCGCCTCCGCGGCTATCCGTGTACACGCGGACCCCTAGGATCTCGACCGGTGTCGCATTTACGTTCGGGTCGAGCGCAGTCGACGCTGTCACACCCCAAAGCTTGAAGCCCGCGGCGCCGTATTGCTCGTAGCCCAGCCCGCCTTCACGATAGGTAAAGAAATTCCCGGACTGGTCACGGTCAGAGCCGCGCAGCACGCCGCTTCTTACGAGCTGCGCCATGTCGAGACGGTTGACGATGCTTTGCACTTTCGCGGCGTACTGGGGCTCATCCTTGGCGAGAATTTTCAGAGCGATGAGCAGTCTGCCGATGTCTACCGGTGACCAGCCAGTGCCGGTGTTGGTAAAGGTATTGTCGCGCCGAACCATGCGGCCGGTTACAGCATCGTAGGTCCGGTTGAAGCCGATGTTCTGCACGATGCCCATCGTATTGAACGTCTCGAGCAGGCGTTGGATCCGCGCGTCGAACGTTGCGTCCGAGATTATCCCGAGCTCGTGCGCGGAGTACACGCCGGCGAGCAGGCTCCCCATGTCCCAGACCGTGATGTACTGGAATGTGTTATGGGCCCAGGCGAGACCGGTGGCCGGCTCTGACTTGCGCTCGATGAACTGCCACGCGATGCGCGCTGCATCGAGATAGATCTCGGCTTCGGTCCGCGCCGGAGGTGTTGGCGGGGGAGTTGGCGTCGGAGTCGGAGTGACTTCCGGTTCAGTCGGGGTCGGCGTGTCTCCCTTGCACGCGAGCAGCACTACGAGCGGCAGGATGGCAAGAATTCTTCGGACAGATTTCATGGGTTTCATACCGAGCCTCATTGTGGAGGCAGCGAACATTGCGCTCACCGCATCGGACAGGTGTTTACAGGGGCGATAATCATGCCATTTTGCCAAGTGCTGCCTTGAGATCGACGGACTCGACACAGCTCGTCGGACTGCCCCGCGCCGTCTCGCCGTTCCACTGAATGGGTTGATGAAGGCGTGAATTCCCAATAGCTTGCGAGGTTGCAGGACAGGTGGCCGAGTGGTTGAAGGCACCGGTCTCGAAAACCGGCATACCTGCAAGGGTATCGAGAGTTCGAATCTCTCCCTGTCCGTACCAGAATGTCCGCAGTTCGGAGTTGTCCCAGTCCGAAGTTGTCCGCCAAACAGAATAAAAAAAGCCCGCCGGGTTTGGCGGGCTTTTTCCTATGTCAGGCCCGGCGTTCCGGGCTACTGATAGAAGATGTGTATCTCGCTTCCGGCATTGACGTGCATCGCCACCACCTGGTCGACCGATACGCCGCTCGCTGCGAGCTTCGCAGTTATGCCGGCGTTGCTTCGGATTGCGTCGCGCAACGTCCCGATCTGCGCAGCGTTCTTCGCAATCGCCTTGGTCAGGGTCGCCGCATTACCGCTGTTCGACAGCTTCTGCATGCTCAGCAGGTGAATGTCATTGGCTGTTACGCTCTTCTCGGCGCTCAAAGCTCGGATTTCGTCGCCCACCGAATTCACGGCGGAGAGAAAGGCCGCAACGCCAGGTTCGCCACTGCCATGCTGGGCGTAGGCAGCTGAGCTGACCGTCGCGGCAAGCATCATTACAAGCGAGAGTATTTTGAACAGACTTTTGGTTGGTGCCATTGATGGCTCCTGAAAGAGAAGGGGATCGCCCTTTCGTATGATGAAATCTAGCGGATCAGAGTGGTCAGTGTAAAC
>JBDSRC010000237.1:0-4057 GCA_039929505.1 Gemmatimonadaceae bacterium | reverse complement strand
ATCTGGAGCTGGTTCCGGATGCCCCGTTCGAGGCCGACCGGTGCGGCAGCTGCACGCGGTGCCTGGACGCCTGTCCAACCAACGCGTTCGTCGGGCCGCGAGTGTTGGATGCGACGAAATGCATTTCGTATCTCACGATCGAGACGAAGGGAGAGATTCACCCCGATCTCAGGGAGAGAGTCGGCGATCTGGTTTATGGATGTGATATCTGCCAGTCGGTTTGCCCGTGGAACGTAAAATTCGCCGGGGAGTCGGGAGAACCGGCATTCGCGCCACGCGAGGCGATTGCCCAAAAAAGCGCGCTCGAGCTCTCGCGAGACCTCATCTCCACGGACGAAGCGCAATTCAGGTTGAACTTCAGGAACTCGCCGATGAAACGGGCCAAGCGGCGAGGGCTCGCGCGCAACGCCGCCGTCGTACTTGGGAATATCGGGAGCCCGGAGGACACCCACCTGCTCACCAGAGCGCTCGAGGATCCAGAGCCGCTGGTCCGTGACCATGCGGCCTGGGCCCTCGAGCGCATTCGGTTACGCAGCCCGGCGGATTCCCGCTGAGTCAGTGCCGAGCAGGACCATTCCCTTACGACGCCCGATCAGCGCGTCGAGAGAGTAGGAGCCAGCGCCGGCGATCACCAACATGACCGTCGATCCGAGGAGCGACAGGGTGAACTCGATGCCGTCGGGAGCGAAGAACCCACCCTTCAGGTGCACCACCAGCATGGCAACCAGCATGGTTGCAGCTAGCCCAAGCGAGGCGAGGCGGGTTAGCAGGCCCGCTATCAGCGCGAAACCGCCGCCGAACTCGAGCAGCGCGACGAACGGTCCCACCAGCTGGGGCATCGGGATTCCAGCTTGGCCGAATGCGCCCGCGACGCCGTCGAAACCGTATACGAACAGTTTCTGCCCTCCGTGGGCGATGAAGATCACGCCGACGACGAGCCGGAGGATCATCAGACCGATATCGATTTGGCGGTTGCTGGAGCGAAAGAGAAACATGTGAAACTCCTTGAATTGGGTGACAAAAAGCGAGTGTGATAACACCTATTAGGGTAAAAAAACTCAGTCGGGGTTGCGGACTAGTGTGAGAAGCTTGATGAGCTTCCGGGTTTGTTTTTCGCTCAAATGACCGAGCCGGCGCTGGTGTTCCTCCTCCACGATCGAGTCGAGATCGTTCACGATCCGTAGACCCTTCGGGGTAATTCTGGTCGCCACCTGTCGGCGATCCTCTTCGGCGCGGGTCCGCGAAACCAGGCCGGCCTCCTCCATTCGATCGAGCAGCCGGGTTGCGTCGGGCATGCGGCTCAGCAGCCGGTCGCGCAATTCGTTGCGGCACAATCCCTTGGCCTCGACCCCCCGCAGGATCCGCAAAACATTGTACTGAGTGCCCGTGATCCCATACGGCTTGAGCAGCTTCTCGAACGCGTCGATCAACAGATTGCTGGTCCGCACGATGTTGAGCTGAGCCTCCTGCTGGAGACTGCGAAAGGGCTTCGTCTGCTTGAGCTCGCTCCGGAGGTCGGGTGTCATAACACTCAATCTACGTGTTATGACACGGATGTCAAGCGGGGGCTCGGCTCCGCGAAAGAATGGAGGCCGGCTCCACCTGCGTGTTAGTCCGGCGAGCCACTGCCGAGAATCTTGAGCGCCAGGCAAGCCGCTCCGAATCCACTATCGATATTGACCACGGCCAGCCCGGGGCTGCAGCTCGCGAGCATCGTGTGGAGAGCGACGGTCCCGCCCTGGGCGACTCCGGTGCCTACTGAAGTCGGTACGCCTATCACAGGGGCGCGCAGCAGTCCGGCAACCACTGCCGGGAGGGCGCCATCCATTCCGGCGACGACGATGCAGACGCGGGCCGACTCGAGCTCGGGAAGGACAGCCTGCAGCCTGTGGATTCCCGCCACGCCGACGTCGAAGTGCTTTGTCGTAGGCACGCCCATCGCGTTGAGTATCGCCGCGGCTTCGAGCGCGACCGGGATATCGGCGGTTCCGGCGGTCAGCACCGGAACGGGAGGAACGGTTCGCGATGGACGGGGATTCCTTACCGCGACTCGCGCTTCCCGGTCGATGGTCGCCAATCCGCTGAGCACCTCCATCTGCTCATCGCTCAAACGCGATGCAATGCGAAGCTCCTCCTCGTCCTGAAACAGACTGCGAAGGTGCACGCTCGACTTTCCCGGCCCGAATACGACTTCCGGAATTCCGGTTCGCGCCTCGCGATCGCGATCCCAGCGAATATCCGTCACGACGTGAGAAGTGGAAGCGACAGGCTTCCGCTTTGAAGGCCGCCCAGGTCCAGTGCGACGAAGGTGAAGCCCGCGGTACGGCAAACTTTCCGTATCTCAGACCGCAACGGCTCCTCGACGGCGCGGGCGAACAATTCCGGCGGGATCTCCAAACGCACGATCGTCCCGTGCCACCGTGCCCGCGCCGGCCAGAGCTCACGCGCACGAAGGAATGCCTCGACCGCCTCGATCTGAGCGAGACGCTCAGGTGTCACTTCCGTTCCGACCGGAACTCTGCTCGCCAGGCAGGGCGCAGCAGGCTTATCTGCATTAGAGAGATTCCACAAGCGCGCAAGCAACCGCACCGCCGCTTTGTCGAGACCAGCGTCGAGAAGCGGCGCCACGACGCCACGCTCGTTGGCCGCGCGGAGGCCAGGACGGTGCTCACCGAGATCGTCGAGCTGTGTTCCAACCAGGATCACGCCGCTTCCACGCCGCTCATCCGCCAGTGATTGAACTGTTTCGTACAGGGCGGACTTGCAGTGGTAGCAGCGGTCGCCGCTGTTCTCCCGGTACGCTTCACTGTCCATCTCGTTCGTGCGCACTTCTTCCACCCGGGCGCCGAGCTCCCGGGCGATTCTGTGGGCGTCTTCACGCTCAGCCGCGGGGAGGGAATCGCTCACGCCGAGTAGCGCCACTGTCTCGACACCGGCACGGACGCACCCCGCCAGAACAAGCGTCGAGTCAATGCCCCCAGAGAAGCAGACATACGCGATGCGATCGCCTACCGCCGATCTGATCGCGTCGAGAAGCCGGCGTTCCGGATCGAGATCAGCCACGCTTCACCACATCACTATCGCTCTGCTGCGCCAAAAGACTCATGATCTCGACCCGCAGCTCGGCGATCGGACGCATCGTTTCCTGCGCCACCCGGTTCAGATCATCGAACTCCGCCTTCGCCCTGAGTGTTCCGTCCGGCAGCGTGGATACCTTCACGCGGATCTCGTGACCGCCGAGGTTTACGACTTTCGATTCGCGGGGCAGCGCCTTTCGCACCACGTCGAGGCGCTTCACACCCAGGGTCGTGAACTGCAGCAGAATTTTTTCCTCGAGCCTCGACAGATCGGCTGGCCTCACCAGCGCTTCGACGCGCGTTCCCGGCCGCCCTTTCTTCATTGTCGTTGCCAGCAGCACGACGTCGAGCGCGCCCTGTGCGCGGAGGGTCTCCGCCGCGCCCGCGAGCTCCTCCGGCGACATGTCGTCGATGTCGGCGCTGAGAACGTGCAGGTGCTCGGTCTCAGGATGGTAATTCTGTCCGGCGCCCTCCCGCCTCGCGTCCGTCGACTCTCCCAGAACAATGCGCACCGCGTTGAGCTGGCCCTTGATGTCCCGCGTTCCCGCGCCGAAACCGCTTCGTAGCGGCCTGTACTCGGCCGGCGGATGGCCCTTCGAGAGAACCTTGAGAAGTGCGGCGCCGGTCGGAGTGGTTAGCTCGCCGGATCCGCTTGGTCCGGAAGATACCATTAGCCCTTCCAGTAACCGGAGCGTCGCCGGCGCCGGAACCGGCAGCACTCCGTGCGCCGTTTTGACCGTTCCGTCTCCGAGCGCGATGCGCGTGTTGTACAGGGCATCGACGCCGAGGAGCTCGAGACCCCAGATCGACCCAACGATGTCCAGTATGGCGTCGACTGAACCGACCTCGTGTAGATGCAGCGCTTCGGTCGACACGCCATGTATCTCGCTCTCCACGCTTGCGATCGCATCGAACGCCGCATGAGATCGCTGGGCGACGTTCCCGGGAATCCCCGCCCGGTCGATCAGCGCGTGGATCTC
>JBDSRC010000236.1:0-12840 GCA_039929505.1 Gemmatimonadaceae bacterium | reverse complement strand
CTCGCGGAGAGATATCGCAACACCTACGGCTCCAGCGCGTACGCCGGCGAGAAGTACCGCGAGGGATTGTCGCGCTTCTTCGAGAAGCTCTGCGCGAAATACGGAGTACGCAGCTGGTCGAGAGGGGATGAAGAAGAAGAGGACGAGGAGCCAGGTATCCCGGCCCTCGTCCCCGATGTACAACTCTCCCTCGAGCTGCAGCCCGCTTGAGGAGCTACAGCTTCCGGACTCTCTTCAAATTTTCCAGCCGAAGTAGCTGGTACTACTCTCCGGTCGTCGGCGTCGTGCCGCTCGGCGGCGAGTCAGTCGGACCAAACCCGATGTTCATCGCTTCGAGAACAGCCTTCGCGTTGTTCGCCGAATTGAACTTCTGGGCGCAGGTCGCAATCGCGCGGCGAGTCTGGGGCCCGTAGCGGCCGTCCACATTCGTCACGCCGCAGCCCTGATCTCTCAGCTCCTGCTGAAGTGCGAGAAACTGAATGCGTGACAAGCCAGCCTGTGCAGAAGCAAGCGCTGGGACGGTCAGAAGGGCAACTACAGCCATGGTCTTACGGGTCATCTTCGATGCCTCCGGTCGGGTATGACTCTACATTATAGAGTTCTAGGTTCGTTGCAAGGTCCACGCCGATTACGGCCTGGTGGACCGGGTGTAATGGACAAAAAAAACGCCCGGCTCGCAAGGAGTCGGGCGTCTGTTTACTGGAAACTTTGCTGCCGTTTAGCTGATCATCGTGATGACGAGGGCGCCAGCCGCAAGCAGGGCTGCAGCAATGGCCAGAGCCGAAACGGGCGTCATCGTGACCTGCTGCTTCCACCAGCTCGAAGCGGTACCGGGCGCGTCTGGCAGCGAAGCCATAATGCGCGACTGTACGTGGATCGGCGTGACGCGGCGGCGAAGCATCTCGCTTTCCGCGTTGATGCGGGTCCAAAGCTCGACCTTCGAGCTTCCTTCGGACTCGCTCGCGCGCATGACGTCGACTTCGCCGTCAAGCCACTCGTGCAGCATCGACCTGCTCGTTCCCGTCAGCGGGACCTCGCGATCGTACAGCTGCTCGACAGGCTTATCCTTCCGTTGAACGGGCTCGCGGCCCGTTGTCTTGTCGTTTCTCTCGAAACCAGCGTCGTCCAGCATCATGAGTACTTCTCCTCAAGCAGTTGTTGGAGCGCCTCTCGCGCCCGATGCACTCGCATCTTTAGCGCGCCAACCGTTGTTTCCAGTAACAGCGCCATCTCTTCGTACGACCTTCCTTCCACGTGCTTCATCACGAACGCTTCCCTGAGCGAGGGGGCGAGCCGAGCGAGTGCGTATTCGAGATCCGTTCGCAGCTCGTTGCGGTCCATCTCCTCTTCCGGCGTCGAGTACGTCGAGGGTTGATCATCCTCGTCATAACTCACGTGCGTCCGCCGAATGTTCTTCAGCCAATCTTTACATGAATTGGCGACGATCCTGAAAACCCAGGCGTCGAAACGCCCACGAACTTCGCCAAGATGTTGAAACGCTTTAATAAAAGACGCTTGAAGTATGTCTTCCGCCACATCAGGACTTCCGGTCATACCCAGGGCATGTCGGTACAAGGGGTCGCTGTAACGGGTTATGAGTATCCCGAACGCGTCCTTGTGACCTGCCAGGACCCTGGCGATTACCTCCTGATCCGCATCAACTACCGGCACCCCATCCACTGGTGTCGGGCTCTCCGTACCCGATACCTGGGCACTCTGATTCTGCAGCGGCGTGGCTGTCATCTTCACCTGCCTAGTGTAATCCGTTTGCCAGCCGGTGTATAGACCCGGCCAGGCGAGCGGACAACGCATTTCTCACCGATGCCGGGACCAGGACGATCCATCTTCGTGGAAGCAACCAATTTTCTGAGAAACAGCGTTCGGAGACGCGTACGGGGGATCCAAGTGGTGAGTCGGCAGTCATGAGTAATAGTCTTGAGTGGCTTTAGTCGAGATCGAGCCTCGCCACTCAAGACCACTGATAACTATCACTCAAAACTGCTCACTCATCACTTGGATCCCCCTGACGTGCCCTGGTACTCTATCGCACTGCAGTCGGTTTGCGGGTCCTCAGTCTGTGAGCCGAACCAGGTAGAGGTGTTCGACCGCCCGATCGAGGTGGTAATGCCTGCCCGCCCGCTCCGAATCGGCGCGGTATCGACGGTAACCCTGCTTGAAGTGTGCGACCTCCCCATCCACCGCGGCTTCGCCCAGCAGCCCGAGCAGCGCCGCGGGAGGCAGGTGCCCTTCGGAGTTGAAGCTGACCAGGGCATGCCGCGCCCTGGTCGCCTCCAGAAGTCCGGAAAACAGCTTCCGCACGCGGCGGCCGTGCGACCAGTCGCTCCGGCCCTCCTTTCCCGCCAACAACCCGACCTTTCCACGCACCGCCGGCCCGTTGTCGAACCAGCCGCGGGCGATGATCTCCGGGATGTGGTAGTAGGCGACGTACTGGCGCGAATTGTAGGGAGGATCGATGTAGATCAGATCGACCTCGCCGATCGCCTTGGCCGCGGCAGTCGCATCCAGCAGATGGGCGGTCGCTGCCTCGTCCCCCGGGGTCGGTTTGTCGGGAACGACCTCGAAGCGCCGGCGGGAGTTGGGCTGCCAGCGCTTCATGAACGAGGCATACACTCCAGCGGTGTTGGCGACGCGGTCGGCGCCTTCGATGATAGCCGCGAGCAGTATATAGTATGCGTCTTCGCCGACGACTCCACTCTGTCGCCACGCCTCCAGCTCCTCCCGGGCGGCATCGATCCGGCCGGCGTTCTCGGGACTGAAGTACATCCGCTCGCCAGCCGGAGAGAAGTGACGGGTGATGAATCCCTCCTTTGGCGGCAGCTTCGACAGCTCGGTCGCCAGCCGGGGCAAGGATCGATCGGCTGAGCGCGCGACGACGTAAGCGCGCTGAAATACATACGAGGAGAGCAGCAGGTCACTCGAGTGAACCTGCCACCCATGTGCCTTGAGGGCGCGCCCGACGCTGGCGGTGCCGGCAAATGCATCGTGCACCGACCCGCCCGTGAGTCCCTTGGACTTCAACACCCGAAGGATGAACGGGAGCAGGCGCGTCTTGTTGCCGATATACCTCATAAATGTTCTCGGTGACCTGCCGCCTCCAACCTGCGCCTCTCGCGCCTCGCGCCCGTTCTACTCCGCAGTTGCACTCGCGTCAGCATAAAAAAGGCGAGGCAAAATAGCCTCGCCCTTAGTTCGAGCCGCAACGCGTCAAGGGCAGATCTGCGCCGCGGTGAGCACCGGTTGCGGATTGGTCGGAATCTCGAAGCCGTAGTGCGCGTTCAGCGCGTCGGCCGCGACATTGGCTATCGCCTGCTGCCCATCGACTGAAGGATGGATGCCGTCGAGCGTTATGTACTGCCCGAACGGTCTGGTGCACGACAGAAATCTGGACAGGCTGAATCTCGGCTTCTGCGTGATGAAGGAAGCCAGCGCAGTGTTGAGGTCGAGGTACGCCCACCCCCGCGTGTTTGCCTGCGATTGGATGTACACGTTCATAGCCCGTATCTGCGTATTGACGAACGCCGTATCGGCCGGAGTCAGCATGAAATCCGGCGCCGCGGGATTGTCGGTGCAGGTGAAGTCGTAGGGCTTGGGGCTCGCGAGCGCCGTCAACACCTTGAGCAGTGCGTAAATCTGATTCTGGTTGCCGGTGCAATCCGCGTTGATGTTGACGCCAAAGGACTGGAACGCCGCCCTGTCCTGCCAGAAGTCATCCCCGGGATAGACGCCCACCAGATTCGGGATGAGCGGGACGGAGACGAGCAACGCCTTTGCACCCGTTTTGGCGACACTGTCCATGATCGCGTCGTACTGCGGCTGCCAGAGCGCGATCGGGTAATAGGTGAACGTCCCATCGGGTTGACGGTACGCCGCAGCGGGGACGACAATGCCATCGGTGACAGTGCGCAGTACTTCGTTAGCCCCGAGCTCCACCGACACCAGCGTCGGGTTCTGCGCCATCATCGACGTCACCTGACTCTTGCCGGGCGCGAGTACCGCCTTGTAAAGGCGTTTTCTCTGATCGCTGTCGACCGTCGTCGGCGTCGTTACCGTTGATTCCGGGGTGATGCGGAGCGCGTGGTAGGTAGTGGCTCCGTCGATCCCGACGTTGTTCGTTGGAAGGGTGATACCGGGATAAAGCGCGCACACCAGATCCTGAGCATTGACGCCCGGGAATTGCGCGCCGCTCAACCGGCGCTGAAACTGGATCGGCGCGATGAGCGGTGAATAGCAGCCGGGTCCCTGAATGAGCGGAGTCGTAAATCTCCCGCCGGCGAAAACCTGGTGGGCGAGCAGCGCCGGCCACGCGTGCTGTTGCGTGGCGTAGAACACGCCCGCCGATTGAATGCCCATCGTCACACTCGTGCCGATGGAGACATAACGCTCGAATGCTTCCTGGCCTTTTGGTCCTGAAGGGTCCCTGTCGCCGTTGCAGGCACCAAGCACGATGACTGAGAGCACGACAGCAGAAAACGACCAGTTACGCTTCATTCGATTCCTCTGCGGTGGGGGCATCCACGCGTATGGCGCGCGGGGAGATAATATCTGTCAAGCGTGAAATGCGCGCCACCCCAGCGTCGTTAGCTCCTCGGTGTGCTCCCCAAGCTTCGGTGGACGCAGTCGGACGCTTCCGGGCAGGCTGGGAGGAAGACCGGTGACCGGCGATGCGCTGGTCGCGGAGAGAGCTTCGGCCACACTGTTCACCAGGCCGCACGCCACACCCGTCGCTTCCAGCTTCTCCATCCAGTGCCGCGCCGGCTGCCCGGCCACTCTCTCGGCGATCGCTACGACCACCTGCTCGCGTCTCGCGATACGTCCGACGTTCGTGGCGAGACCTGTGTCCGAGGCGAGGTCGTCCAGCCCCAACGCGAGCGCGCAGGCTTTCCATTGCTCGTCACTGCCGACCGCAATGACAAAGGGCCGGTCTCGCGCATCGAAGAGCTGATACGGGACGAGATTCGGATGCCCGTTCCCCCATCGCGCCGCGTCCCGCCCGGAGACGAGGACATTCTGCGCGACATTCACCAGGGCGGCGCGGGCCGAATCTGCGAGCGAGACCTCGATCCGGCGGCGGCGCGCGGGCAACGGCCCACTCGCACGCTCGACCAGCGCCGAGAGAATTGCGATCGCGGCGTCCTTTCCGGCAATTACGTCGGCAAGCGCTACCCCGACCTTCATGGGTGGACCGTCAACCGGACCCGTTATCGCCATCCAGCCACACTCGGCCTGTGTCACGTAGTCATAACCCGGACGGCGATTATTGGGGCCGTATCCCGAGATCGTGCACCAGATGAGCGAAGGATGGGTCTCGAGGATGCGGTCGCGGTCTATTCCGAATCGCGCAAGTGACCCGGGCAGGAAGTTATCGATGGCGACGTCTGCTCCATCAAGCAGGCCAAGAACCAAATCGCGGTCGCTTGCCACGTTTAGGTCCGCGGCGAGGCTTTTCTTGTTGCGGTTGACGCTCAGGAAGTAAGCGCTCTCGCCCTCGGCGTCGAACGGGGGTCCCCAGCCGCGCGTTTCGTCGCCGGTGCCGGGTCGTTCGACTTTGACGACGTCGGCGCCTAAATCTCCCAAAATCATTGAACAAAGCGGTCCAGCCAAAACCCTGGTGAAATCGACTATTTTTGCGTCCAAGTGTCGCCTATTATGGTTCAGGTGTTGGTATACTGTGCTGTAACTGGCTTTGTATGCGGTGGAACCGCACGCGAAAATCAGCGTGCGAATGGAGTTCAACCCACCTTGTTTTAGTGACGAAAAATCATATACTTAGCGCCGTTCGAGCCTGACAGTCGCGAACCGCTTCCGAAACCGCTGCAGGGCTCACCCAGCTCCCCCTACTGCTTCCCAGCCCTCACCGGGCACCGGAGCCAATAAATGCCCGATAAAGTCAAAACTGCGGTCGCCACTCTTCCCGCAGCTCCAACAGTTACTACTGCTACCGCCACACCCGGAGCCCCCGGCATTCCCGGCGTGCCAGGCCTCCGCCGATTCCACCGCGCAGAAGCCCCGGACACCGCGGCGCCGATGTAAAAGATACCGTCGCCGAGATGGCGGCAAAGGCGCATGAGATCAGCCTCGAGGCCGGCAGCAAGATGGCAGCTGCGATGAAGGATGTCGTCGGAGCCGCGGCCGGACTTACCGGTCTCGTCGTCGAGAGCGCGCGCGATCTCCTTCAATACATGGTTCGCCGCGGGCAAATGACTCAGGACGAAGCCGACAAGCTCATGCGCGAAGTAGAATCGTCGCACGGGTTGAAGCGGAAGGCAGCGACGCCATTCCCGCCGATCGGAACGAAGAGCGCGCCGAAAGTCGTCGAAGCTCCAAAGGCAGCTGTCGAGGCACCGCGACCTGTTGTCGTCGCCGCGAGACCCTCTCCGTTTGCGGTGAAGCAGGCAAAACCGGCCGCCAGGCATGCGCCGGCGAAGAAGCCCGCCGCCAAGAAGACCACCATGAAGCCCGCCGCCAAGAAGCACGCACGCAAGCCCGCCCCGAAAGCAAAGGGGAAATCCTCCGCCAAGTCCGCGAAGAGAAGGTAAGCCGTGCCGATCGCGCGGGGCGACGCAGTCGCGCTCGCCCGTGCGCTCATCAAAATCGATTCGCGAAATCCGACCCTCGTCCCTGATGCACCAGGCGAGGGTAACGCGGCGCGCTTCCTCGCCTCGGTTCTCGACGATTGGGGTTTCTCCGTGCAGATCGTCGACGCAGCCCCGGGGCGGCCGAACGTAGTAGGGAGAATCGGCCCCGCTGATGCTCCCGCGCTCATGCTCAACGGCCATCTCGATGTGGTTGGGATCGAGGGAATGGTCCACGAACCATTCGCGGCCGAGATGCACTCCGGTCGCATCTATGGTCGCGGGTCCGCCGACATGAAGGGAGGCCTCGCCGCGATGTGCGCGGCGGCGACTGTCGCAACCGGCGAATCGGATGCTCAGGTAATCATCGCCGCCGTCGTCGATGAGGAGTACGAAAGCCTCGGGCTTCACGCCCTTCTCGAATCTGGCGTGCGCGCGGAGGCAGCGATCGTCACCGAGCCGACCCGGCTCGCGATCTGTCCGGCGCACCGCGGATTCGCGTGGATCGATGTGACTTTCACCGGGCGTGCGGCTCACGGCAGCCGCTACGATCTCGGCGTCGACGCAATTCTGCACGCGGGCCTGCTGCTCGCGGAGCTCGACGCCCTCGAGCAAACAAGGAACAAGGGTCCCTTGCATCCGCTCCTCGGCCGCAGCTCTCTCCATGCCTCGACGATTCACGGCGGCGTTGGGATGTCCACCTATCCGGAGAGGTGTGAGCTGGCTCTCGAAAGGCGGACCCTTCCCGGAGAAACTTCCGAGAAAGCTGTGCGCGAGGTAGCCGACGCGTGCGACCGCGTGCGGGCGCGGCACCCTGGCATGAGCGCCCAAGTTAAATTGAATACCGCGCAGGCTCCGAGCGATGTCCCCGTCGATGCGGGTATCGTCAAGCGCCTGCGGACAGCTCTCGAACAAGAGGGAATGCCGGTAGATATCGAGGGACTCTCTGCCTGGACTGACGCGGCTCTTCTGAACGAGGCGGGGATTCCGGCGATCTGCTTCGGTCCGGGCGACATTTCTCTCGCTCACGCAGCCGAAGAGTTTGTTCCGGTGAGCGATATCGAGGGCGCCACGCGAGTCCTGACGCGTGTGGTGCGCGACTGGTGCGGTTGACTGAAAAACGTCTCTTGATGGGAAGGGGGATTCGTTGCCGGAGTGGACGCACAAGCAGTACGACATCCTTGAGAGCGCGATCACGCGCGGCAACCGGATCTCCGCCTACCGGCGTGGCACCGAGTACGTCGTGATCCCGACGCGCCTGCGGGTGATCAGGGGACGAGAGGCGGTCGACGCAACGCACCCAACGACCGGAGATGGCATCACCATTTACCTGGACGAGATCGACAGCTTCGAGCTGGTGCGATGACGCGCGCAAAGCCGGGGGAGGTGGTTGCGATCTACGCCGACGAGTCTTGCATCGGGAACGGACGCGAGGGTGACAATCCAGGCGGCGCCGGTGGAGTCATTGAATGGCTCGGTCCGAACACCACCGCGCCGGAGCGCGCGGACTACTGGATCGCCGAACCGGCGACCACCAACAACCGAATGGCGCTTCGCTCCGTAATCGAGGCCTTTCGCGCGCTCTCACGGCGCGGTAATTCCTATCGAGTGGTCTTCACCAGCGACTCCAAGTACATCGTCGACGGCATGAACCAGTGGCTTCCGGGGTGGAAGGCGCGGGACTGGAAGAGGAAGGGTGGGCCGATTCTCAATCTGGAGCTGTGGAAGGAAGCAGACAGGGCGGTCGCGCCGCACGAGTGTCAATGGAGATGGGTGCGCGGCCACAACGGGCAGCCGCAGAACGAATACGCCAACTTTCTGGCGACGCGGGCAGCGGCCGAGCAGACGAATTCTGGCGGCCTGACGCAATCTGAATTCGATACCTGGCTCGCCGCACAGGAATCCGGGCGGCTCAAACTGAAGGACACCGCCCCATTCCCCGATCTCAATTCATTTTCAGCCGGGTAAGCGAGCATGGACGATCTAGACAGGCTGTTTCAGCGATTGGTCGCGAACATCAGAAACGGACACGCCGAGTATCTGAGCGTGCCGTTCACGGTCGCGGAGCTCCACGACACTCTGGTCCCGTACCGGCACTACCGGCGCGACCTCGGCATCGAGACCAATCAGGACTACGAAGCGGCGGTCACGCGTCTGATCTCCGGCGAGCGAGGATATATCCGGGCGGACGAAACGATGCAGCAGCGATTGAAAAAGGAACTAACGTCCGCTCATACAGATCCCGGACTTTTTCGAGAGTACGCGTCTACGCGGATCTCGCTCGTTCCCGAGGCCGTTAAAAATCTGGGTGTTCCGATTCCGGCGCAGAACTCGGGCGGATACTCAGTCGGCAAGCGCGTCGCGACGGCGGGAAGGAGCGGCGACGGCGCGACCAACGAAGGCACCACTGCGTTCACGATGCCCACATTGGCCGCCATGGAGATCCCCGAAGGATGCAGATACTGCGGCGGGACCCTGCCGGAGGGGAGAGCGATCACCTACTGCCCAAATTGCGGACAGAACCTCGCGGCCAAGCACTGCGCCGGATGCGGAGCGGAGCTCGATCCCGCCTGGAAATTCTGCGTGAGCTGTGGCAAGCGCGCGATCTGACCGCAGCGCACCAATCCCGATCATGAGCATGCGCGAGAGCGGCGACGGAATCGTTTTTCTGTCCGCCGTACGCACTCCATTCGGGACGTTCGGCGGGAAGCTGAAGGCCATCTCACCAGTCGATCTCGCTGTTCACGCGTCGAAGGCCGCCGTACTCCGCGCCGGCGTCGAGCCGACCGACATCGATCAGACCATCTTCGGCAACGTCCTGTACACGACGAGCGACTCGATCTATTTCGCGAGGCACGTCGCGCTCAAGACTGGGTGCCGGCAGGAGACATCAGCACTGACGCTCAACCGCCTCTGCGGATCGGGGTTTCAGGCCGTAGTGAGCGGCGCCCAGGAGATACTGCTTGGCGACGCCGAGGTGTGCCTCGTTGGGGGAGCGGAATCAATGTCACAGGCTCCCCACGTCACGCGCGGGCTGCGCTGGGGTATTCCGCTCGGCAAGCCGCCGGTGATGGAAGATGTGCTGTGGGAAGGACTCACCGATTCCTATGTCGGATTGGGGATGGCGGAAACGGCGGAGAATCTGGCGGAGCGCTACAAGCTGGATCGGGGGTGCGTCGATGAGTTCGCGCTGAGGTCGCAGCAGCTGGCAAAATCCGCGTGGGATTCGGGCGTGTTCAGGGATGAGGTGGTCGCTGTTCCGATCCCGAATCCGAAAACCGGAAAGCCAGAGGACTTCGCGACCGACGAGCACATGCGGCCAGACACCACCCTCGAGCGCCTCAGTGCTCTCAAGCCGGTATTCCGGAAGAACGGAGTCGTAACTGCTGGAAACGCGTCAGGCATTGGAGATGGTGCCGCGGCGATGGTGATCTCGAGCGCGCGCTTTGCCGCCGAGCGCGGACTGGAGCCGCTCGGCCGTCTGGTCTCGTGGGGCGTGGCGGGTGTCGATCCGTCGGTGATGGGAATCGGGCCGGTGCCCTCCTCGAAAGCGGCTCTGTCGAAGGCGGGCCTTTCGATTGATGACATGGACCTGATCGAGGTCAACGAAGCGTTTGCCGCGCAGACCTGCGCGGTCGAGCGAGAGCTGGATCTCCCGCGCGACCGACTCAACCTGCATGGAGGTGCGATTGCGATGAGCCACCCGCTTGCCGCGTCAGGGGCGAGGATCACGGCCCATCTACTGCATGCTTTGCGTGCGGCTGGAAAGCGTTATGGGCTGGGGACTGCTTGCATCGGCGGGGGACAAGGGATCGCGCTTGTCGTGGAGTCCATACAATAGAACGACCGCGGACTGCGGACTGCGAACTAGATGCGAATGAGCGTCACAATCACTGAGAGGAAACAATGAAGCACATTGCTCGAATACTTGGTTCAGTCGCAATCATCGGAGTTATTGCTGGCTGCGCTACGGCTGGTGGTGGAGCTACCGATCCTAGCACCGGCGGCGCGGGATCGACGACCGGATCGACCGCCGATCAGAATGTGAGCTCGAGCGGCGTTCCGTGGCCCATCAAGACGCGCGAGCACGTCGACCTCTGGCTGCACGGCTTTGCGATGCTGCAGGAAGACACGACGTTCGTGCCGTTTTTCCGCCGCGGCTACAGCACCAACATGACGGTGCTCAAGAACAGAGCGAATGTCGTGTCGCAGCTCGACGCCAATCGTGACCGGCTTCGCGCCAGGATCACGACCAACCCGCAGCTGATCAACGCGCAGTTCGTCCCGCTCGCATTCTCTTCCTGGGAAGAGATCGTGCAAGGCGTCAACGTCCTGGTGCGAGCCGACGGAGATCCACGCGCCGCTTCGTCACAGCTCGAAGCCAGCATGATCGCGTTTCTTGCCGCCTATTTCCCGAGCGCAGCGGACAGGGAGTGGGCGCGGTTGTTCGTCACCTCCCTCGGTGACGAGCGCGCGAGATTCTATCAGTCGTATTGGGCACAGCAGCAGCGCGAAAAGCGGAACGTGCTCGACGAAGTCGACGCGCTGTGGCAGGGAACCTACCGCCCGAAAATCCAACGCTTTCTCAACAACACGCAGCAAGCCGCCGGCGACGTACTGCTTTCGCTGCCTCTCAATGGTGAAGGCCGGTCGCAAAGCAGCGGCAAACAGTCGAACGTCCTGACCGTAACCTTTCCCGACCGTCCGGCCGATGCGCTTGAAGCGATTTACGTCATCGCGCACGAAGCGGTGGGCAGCCTGGCCAACACCGCTGTCATCGACAACATCACACCAGAGCAGCGGCGTACGGGAATCGCAGACCGCTACACCAGCTCCGCGGCGGTGCGCACCGGGGCGTTCCTGCTGCAGCGCACGGCGCCCGAGGCGCTCGACGGTTACATGCGCTACTACCTGAGATCCGTAAATCGCCCTGTGGGAGCAAACCTCGCTACCACTTTCGCCACGACGTTTTTGCTTCCCGACACCATCCGTGATGCTCTGAACCGTCAGCTCGACGTCGTCCTCGGAGGCATCTAAGCAGATATACTTCTGCCATGGCTGATGCGAAGAGCCCGCTGCCGGCGCCCATACCTCCACGACAGAATCTGCTCGACCGGCAGACGCTCGAGCGCGTGCTCGCACGGGCTGCCGAGCTTCAGGGCGCTGGTGCGCTTCCGGACTCGACAGAGCTTTTAAGTGAAACCCAGCTTCGGGAGATCGGCGCGGAAGTCGGGCTGAGCCCGGCAACACTCAATCAGGCGCTGGCCGAAGAGCGAACGCGCGTCACCGTCCCTGAGGAGCGCGGCTTCGTCGCGCAGCTGGCCGGCGGGCGTCTCGCAACCGCGAGCAGAGCGGTCCCGGGAGCTCAAGCCGAGGTGCTCGCCGCGATCGATGCCTGGATGCAGCGCGAGGAATGTCTTCAGGTCGAGCGGCGTTTTGGCGATCGCATAACCTGGGAGCCGCAGCGCGGAGTATTTGGAAAACTGAAGCGGGCGGTGAACATCAGCGGGCGCGGCTATCACCTTGTCGACGCCGAGCATGTTTCGGCCACGGTGCTTCCAGTGGATGGAAGTCGCGTCGTCGTGCGGCTCGACGCCGACCTTACTGCGAGTCGCAATCGGAGACTCGGCGGTGGCGGCGCGGTTGCCACCGTCGGAGCAGTCGGTAGCGCGCTGCTTGGCCTGGGATTGGTCATCGCGCACCTGCCTTTGATCCTCGCCGCGGGAATAGCGGTTCTTCCGTTTGCCGGCGGTGCGATGGGCGGTTACGCGATTGCTCGCGGCCAGCGGAAAGTGCTGGCTGGTGTGCAGCTCGGACTGGAGCAGATTCTCGATCGACTGGAGCACGGAGATTTCGGACGCCCAGCCGGATTCTTCAGCGCTCTCGCTCCGCAGCCACGCCTCCCTCGGAAGTAGAGTTGCTCCGGCCTTCCCCCTGCACACCGCCAGAATGAAAGCGATCCGGAAAGTCGGTGTCGCTGGCGGCGGCCTCATGGGAAGCGGAATCGCCCAGGTCTCGGCAGCGGCCGGATTCCCGACGGTGGTACGCGAAGTCTCCCAGGCGCTCTGTGACAAATCCCGCCAATCGATCGAAATGGTTCTCGCGAAAGGAATCGAGCGGGGCAAGGTCACGGACGCTCAGCGCAAATCGACCCTCGAGCACCTGACGTTCGTTACGCCGGTGCAGGATCTTGCGGATGCCGATCTCATCATCGAGGCGGTGGTCGAGGACCTCGACGTCAAGAACG
>JBDSRC010000235.1:0-4102 GCA_039929505.1 Gemmatimonadaceae bacterium | reverse complement strand
GTGCCCTTCGTGTCGAAGGCGATCGGCGTTCCGCTCGCGGCGATTGCGGCGCGCGTGATGCTCGGCGAGACTCTGGATGAGATTGGATTCGTCGAGGAAGTCAGTCCCGGCTACGTGTCGGTCAAGGAAGCGGTATTTCCGTTCAACAAGTTCCGCGAGTTCGATCCAATCCTCGGTCCCGAGATGCGGTCGACCGGCGAGGTGATGGGAATCTCGGATTCCTTCGGCAGCGCCTTCGGAAAGGCACAGCTGGCCGCCGACAACGTGCTGCCGTCGGAGGGCGCGGTGTTCATTACGGTCAACGATTCCGACAAACGCGCGGTGACGCCGATCGCGCGCCGCTTCCACGAGCTGGGATTTCGTATCCTCGCAACGTCGGGAACGGCGAAGCACCTCCGCGGACGCGGCATCCCCACCGAGAGCGTGCTCAAGATTTATGAGGGAAGACCCAACGGTGTAGACCTGATGCTCAACGGCGAAGTCCAGCTGTTGATCAACACCCCGCTCGGCAAGGAATCGCAGCGCGACGACTACACGATGCGCCAGGCGGCAATCGCGCACCGGGTTGCATACACCACGACCCTGTCGGCTGCCAACGCGGCGTCGGACGCGATTTTGTCGCTCCGCTCACGGCCGGCATCGGTGCTGTCGCTTCAGGAGTGGCACGCCCGCCTGCCGAAGGAGGCCGGCGTCTAGATGGCCAAGCCGTTCATCCACGAGTCCGCGTACGTCGACGACGGCGCGCAAATCGGCGACGACACCAAGGTGTGGCATTTCTGTCATGTGCTTGGAGGTGCCGTCATCGGAAAGGGCTGCTCGCTCGGTCAGAACGTGGTGGTGATGAACGGCGTGAAGATCGGAGCCAACGTGAAGATCCAGAACAATGTCTCCGTCTACGAAGGAGTCGAGCTCGAGGACGACGTCTTTTGCGGGCCGTCAATGGTGTTCACCAACGTGATCAATCCCCGCAGCCACATCTCGAGAAAGAATGAGTACAAGGCGACACGGGTGCGGCGTGGTGTGACCATCGGTGCTAACGCGACGATAGTGTGCGGCGTGACCCTCGGTGAGTACGCGTTCGTTGGCGCGGGCACCGTGATCACCCGGGACGTGCCGGCTTACGCTCTCATGGTCGGCGTTCCCGCGCGGCAGATCGGCTGGATGTGCCAGTGCGGAGAGCGCCTGGCGGACAAGGCGCCCAGTGTGTGCAAGGCCTGCGGAACGCGCTACACGCTCGAAAAAGACAAACTCACCAGGGATGCCTAGTTGACCGCACCCAAGACATATCGCATCGCTTTCTCAGGCTGCGGCCGCATCAGCAAGAATCACTTCGAGGCGATTGACAGGATCGACGGTCTCGAGCTCGCGGCCGTCTGCGATGCGGACCCCGACCGCGCCGCCCGCGCCGGCGAGGAGTGGAAGGTCCCGCACTACTCGTCCTACGAGAAAATGCTCGCGGAAAGCAAAGCGGATCTCGTGACGATTGCCACCCCGTCGGGGCTTCATCCGGCGCAGGGCGTTGCCGCTGCTCGCGCCGGGCTGCATGTCGTCACCGAGAAGCCGATGGCAATCTCGCTCACCGGCGCCGACGAGCTTGTGAAGGCGTGCGACGAGGCTGGGGTCCGTCTCTTCGTGGTCAAGCAGAACAGGCTCAATCCTCCGGTGCAGCTGCTCAAGCGCGCAGTGGACCGAGGCCGCTTCGGCCGGATTTACATGGCGAGCTGCACCGTGCACTGGGCCCGGCCGCAGGAGTACTACGACCAGGCTCCCTGGCGCGGTACCTGGGAGTTCGACGGCGGCGCGTTCATGAACCAGGCGTCGCATTACGTCGATCTGATCCAGTGGCTGATGGGTCCGGTCGAGAGCGTGATGGCAAAGACCGCGACTCTGGCGCGGCGCATCGAGACCGAGGATTCCGGGATAGCGATCCTCAAGTTCCGCTCCGGGGCGCTCGGAGTGATCCAGGTGACGATGCTCGCCTACCCGCGGAATCTCGAAGGCTCCCTCACGCTGCTCGGCGAAAAGGGATCAGCTAAAATCGGTGGGACGGCCGTGAACAAGATCGAGCATTGGCAGTTCGCGGATTACGATGACGACGACAAACTGGTGGACGCCGTCGAGACCAATCCGCCGAACGTCTACGGGCTCGGGCACGAGGGCTACTACCGAAACGTCCTGGCGGTGCTGCGGGGCGAGGCGAAGGCGGATACCGACGGCCGGGCCGGGCGCAAATCCCTCGAGCTGATCCTGGGCATCTACGAGTCGGCGAAAACCGGCAGGGAAGTGCCGCTTCCGTTACGGGCACAAGTCTGACCGGGGACACTATCTTTCCCATGGCAGATTCCGACACTACAACCGGCCCCAATTAGAGACATGGCAGTCCCATTACTGGACCTCAAGGCCCAACACAGCACCATCCGCGATTCGGTGGTAGCCGCGATGATGAAGGTGGTCGACGACCAGGCCTTCATCCTCGGCGAGCCTGTCGAGCGGCTCGAGCGCGAGGTCGCTCAGCTCTCGCACACCAGTCACGCGATTGGGTGTGCCAACGGGACCGACGCGATTCTGCTGGCGCTTCGCGCTCTGGGCGTCGGTCAGGGGGACGAAGTAGTGACGACGCCGTTCACCTTTTTTGCGACGGCGGGCGCGATTCACAACGTCGGCGCGCGGCCGGTTTTTGCGGACATCGAGCCCGATACCTTCAATGTCTCGACCGAGGCGATCGCGGCGGCGATCAAGCCGTCCACCCGAGCCGTCATTGCGGTCGACCTTTTTGGCCAGATGGCGCCGATCGAGCTGGTGCGCGACGCCGCCGGCGACCTGCCGGTGATCGAGGACGCAGCTCAATCAATTGGCGCGCGCCGGAAAATCGACGGGAAATGGGTGATGGCCGGAGAAGCAGCTACCATTGGCACTTTCAGCTTCTTCCCATCCAAGAATCTGGGCGGGTATGGCGACGGCGGCATGATGGTGACCCAGGACAACGAGCTCGCAACCCGGCTGCGCCGCCTGCGAGTGCATGGGGGGATGAAGACTTACTACCACGAAGAGGTCGGGTACAACAGCCGCCTCGATGCGCTGCAGGCAGCGGTTCTCTCAGCGAAGCTGGCTCGCCTCGATTCGTGGAGCGCGGCCCGCAGAAAGAACGCTTCATACTACGATGCGGCGTTCGCCGATGTGGACGACGTCCGCACGCCGACGATCGACCCGGCCAACGAATCGATCTACAATCAGTACACGCTCCGCGTTGCGCGGCGCGATGCTCTCCAGACGCACCTCAAGAGCAGCAACATCGGAGCTGCGGTCTACTATCCGCTGCCACTGCACCTTCAGCCCTGCTTCCAGTACCTCGAGTACACCAAAGGCGAGTTTCCGGAGAGCGAGCGCGCAAGCGGCGAAGTCATTTCACTCCCAGTGTATCCCGAGCTGAAACAATCTCAGCTCGACGAAGTCGTTGACGCAGTGCGCGGCTTTTACGGTCGCTGACATCCACCAACAAGTGAGTCTCAGGTGCAACTGAAAGATCAGCTGCTCAAGAAAATAGAAGGCCGAACCGCCTGCGTTGGAGTCGTTGGACTCGGGTACGTTGGGCTCCCGTTGGCGCTTGAGTTTGCCAACGCCGGCTTCCACGTGATCGGTTACGACGTCAGCGAGCGACTCACCAGGGCGCTGATGTCAGGCAAGTCCCACATCCAGGATGTCTCGAGCGCGGAGCTCGCCCGATTGGTTAAGGCCGGGAAGTTCGAGGCGACGGCTGACGAATCGCGGATGAGGGAGATGGACGCCGTCTCCATCGCCGTGCCGACTCCGCTCGCGAAGACGCGCGATCCGGACATGAGCTACGTGCTCGCTTCGGCGGACGCGGTCGGCCGCCACTGTCGTCCCGGCGTCGTCATCGTTCTCGAGAGCACCACCTACCCGGGGACGACGCGGGAGCTGATGCTTCCCAAGCTCGAGGCCGCCGGGCTCAAAGTTGGCGAGGATGTTTTTCTTGCGTTCAGCCCCGAGCGCGTCGATCCCGGCAATCCAACCTGGAACACCAAGAACACGCCCAAGATCGTGGGAGGAATCACTCCCGCCTGCACCGAGATCGCGAGCGCGC
>JBDSRC010000234.1:0-5874 GCA_039929505.1 Gemmatimonadaceae bacterium | reverse complement strand
CGGCTCACGGTGGACTCGTGCATGTTGATGACTTCCGCGACTTCACGCAGAGTCAGTGGCTTCAGGTGCTGAATGCCCTTCTCGAAGAACTCGCGCTGCCGCTCGACGATGTAGTTCATCACCTTGAGCATCGTCTGACGACGCTGCTCGATCGCCTGAATCATCCAGTTGGCCGAGTTGAGCTTGTTGGAGATGAACTCCTTGTTCTCACCGTCGAATTTCTTCTTGTCGCGAGCGATCTCCTGGTAGGCACGACTGAGCTTGAGTCGAGGGAGATTGGCATCGTTGAGAAAGACGTGATATCGCTCGTCGATCTTGTCGACGATCAGGTCAGGAATGATGTAGTTGTCTTCGCGCGAGCCGTACTGTAGCCCCGGCTTCGGATCCAGCTTGGCAATCTCGTCCGCTGCCTTTTGCACGTCGCCGGCGCTTATGCCGAATCGCTTGGAGATCTCGCTCCAGCGGTGGTTGATCAGCTCCTCGAAGCAGTCGCGGACGAGTCGGTACGGAACCGATTGCTCGAGGCCCGCCTCCCTGAGCTGCAGCAGAAGACATTCACGGAGATTCTGTGCTCCGACTCCTGGCGGATCGAGGCTCTGGACGGTCCCGATCATCGTCTGCCCTTCTTCCATCGTGTAGAGCGGCAGGTCGTCGGTTTCGCGTCCAGCCTCTTCCGCCGCCTTGCTCACGACTTCGTTGAGGGTGCGGATGATGTCCTCGACCCCAGAGGCGAGATATCCGTCGTCGTTGATGTTGCCGATGAACTCATCGGCCAGAAGAGTCTGCCTCGGAGTCAGCTCCAGAAGGCTGACCTGATCCCTCAGATGGTCGCTCAGGTCGCGTGAAGCGACCGTTACGGGCTCGAAGTACTCGCGCTCTTCGTGTTCTTCCCTACGTCCGCCAGCCGTGTCGAAGCCATCGAGAAGGATCTCTTCCCAGTCGATCTCACCGGAGCGCTCGTCCTCAGGCTCGGTCTGCGCCGGCTCGTCAGCCTCTCCCTCCTGCTCCTCCTCCTCTTCGTCCTCGGTGTCGACCAGGTCGAGAAAGGGATTGTTGAGAAGCTCCTGCTTGAGGTGTTGCTGCAGGTCGAGGAGCGGCATGTACAGAAGATCCATCGCCTGGTAAAGGCGTGGATTGATCTTCAGCTCCTGGCGGAGCTGAGTGGATTGATTGAGGCCGGGCTTCAAGCGACGGTCTCCCCGTCTCTCGTCCGCGAAAATCTCTCGCGCAGCCGTGCCGTTAGTGTCGGACCCAGATAGATATCAGCCACCGTGTCGTCGAATACCAGCTCCCGGACTGTTCCGGAAACCTTGACCTGCCCATCGAACATAATGTACGCCCGATCAACTATGTCCAGCGTCTGCTCGACATTGTGATCGCTGATCAGAACGCCGATCCCGCGATGCCTGAGCCCCGCCACAATGGTCTGAATGTCATGGACGGCGATCGGGTCGACCCCCGCGAACGGCTCGTCGAGCATCATGAATTTCGGATCGGTCACGAGTGCGCGGGTTATTTCGAGACGCCTGCGCTCTCCACCGGAGAGCGCGTACGCCTTGCTCTTGCGCAGCCGCTTGATGCTAAGCTCGTCCAAAAGCTTTTCCAGCCGCTCGCTCCGTTCCGCGGATGACAGAGGCAGGGTCTCGAGAATCGCGAGAATGTTGTCCTCGACCGACAGCTTGCGGAAGATCGACGGCTCCTGTGAAAGGTAGCCGATCCCCCGCCTGGCGCGCCTGAACATCGGCAGATTCGTGAGGTCGTCACCGTCGAGCATGATGCGCCCCGATTGCGGCTGAATCAGGCCGACGATCATATAGAAAGTCGTGGTTTTCCCGGCACCGTTCGGCCCGAGGAGACCGACGATCTCGCCCTGCCTGAGGTGCAGCGCGACGTCGTTCACGACCTTCCGTCCGCGATAGGTTTTCGTCAGCCCTTCCGCCTCGAGCAGGCTCCCGCTGATGACCGGCGACTCGGCCGGCGTCGTGAGCGCGAGCCTGGAATGCTCCCCGGTCTCGCGCATGACATCGGCAAACTCCTCCCTGTTGGGCGCGATGTCGCGCCACAGGTCCGGAGCAATCATTACCGTGGCGGCATCGCTTTCCATGTCCGTGCTGAGGGGGACCAGTAGCCCCGTCTCGGCGAGCCGCGGCAGAATCGAATTGGCCAGGTAAGCCCTGACCTCGTCCTGTGCGAGGCGGCCTGCCTCGCGCTCCGCGTCCTGGCCCTTCGCGCGCAACGCGTGGAGGTGGTCCTCCCGGTAGTTGGCCGCCACATCGCGGACCCGCGCGACTCCATTGGCGTCCGCCGCGCGTACGATTGCGTCCAACGCGAAGCCGTCGAGCCTGTCGTTCCCCGACATGCGCGCGATGAGCTCCCGGACGCTTCCCGGCAGATTGCGACCGGTCGTCATCATGGTCGAACGGGTACGCCGCCCGGCGGCCGCGGGCGCGGCTGGCCGGTCGGCGGGGCGGCGCCCGGAGCCGTCGTGCCACGGGGAGCCGCGGGCGATCCGGACGCGGCCGCTTCAGCAGGCTCGATCAATATTCCCGTCGCCTGGTCGGTTACAGTGACGGTGCCGACACGCTTGTTGGTAAAATCGATCTCGATGATTCGCCCCCGCACGTAGTTCACGCTCGGGCTTGTCGACGTGCCCGTCGAGTTCTTCAGCTGGTAGTAGGAGCGGGCGCTCCCTGTTGCGACGATCTCGCGAATCTGCGGTCGCTCCGTTGTGTCCGCTCGGACGACCGAGTCGAAGCGCGCCACGATCGTGTCTCCGCTCAGCCAGTCCCGTTCGGTGGTGACGAACCCCGAGTCAGGGGCGGAGTTGGCAAACGCGTTGCCTACGGCGCGGACTTCACGAACTCTCTGTCCCGGCATGATCGCGTCGATGGAATCGGCGATGATCTCCCGTTCGGGTGAGATGGCCCGCGCGCGTCCGGGCCCCCAGGAGATGGCCCGCTCGAGTTGATTGGCTCGCAGCCGTAGATCGATGGAGTCAGCGAACAGCTCGAGGTCCTGGCTTCGAGCATGCCCCCTGGGCGTCGCAACGACGCGCTCGAGCTGTCGGTCACGGGAAAAAAGGTCGATGACTCCGCCGGCGAGGACGAACGGTCTCTGACCCTTTCCCTCGACGCTCGGCGTCATCATCAACCGCGCGAAATCGCGTCCGGTATCGAGAAACGCGGAGTCGCCCCTGGCGATCATATCCGGACGTGTTATCTCGACGCGCAGCGAGGCATACACGAGACTGTCGCCTTCCATCACGATCGTGTTCGCGACGACGTGCGCCGTGTCAGGCGCCTTCCCTCGGCCCGATGTGTCGCGCTGGACGAGAGTCACACGCGGGCGCTGGGGCGCTACCATCCGCGCCAGAGGGCGCTGGGGAGTGCTCCGATAGTAGTCGACAACAGGACCACGAAGGGTGCTGCCGTTCGACATCACCGCGACGACATCTCCTTCCGCGTGCAGATGATCCACCCGCTGGTAGTAGGTCATGGTCCGCGATGTCACGACCACGCGAGGCTCCGTGTATCTGACACTGCCGACGAGATAGAGTCTCCCTTCTCCCTCATAGTATTCCGCGCTGTCTGACTTGAGCAGGTTGCCCTGCCCGATGCAGCGCGCCACGACTCCTCCACCCAGGAAAGTCGTGGCTGCGCCCGCGGTCGATCGCAGGATATTCATGCGCGTGTTGACCGTGTTGAGCAACTCGATGTCGCAGTTCCTCGGAATCTCCTGCGCCGAGACGGCCATGGCTGATAGAGATGCCGCGAACACAACCAGCCCGGGATATCGCATCTAGCGCTCTGGGGTGGAACTGGTCGCCGGCGCCGTCGAGGGCGCTGGCATCGGGGTGGAAGGACGCGGAACGCCGGGACCGGGGTCCGGCGCGGTAGATACGTTTGTCGCCGCGCCCCTGGCGCCTTTCAGAATCCTGATGTTGTTCATGTTGGGATCGGAGCGAAACCCGATTCCCTCGAGTCGGCGATTTGGCTCGGTCATGACAAACGCGCTGTCGCTCGAAATCTCGTTACTTCCCTGATTGTAAATGAGCTCCGACGTCGCCAGGCGCCGGCCATCTTCCGAAACGACGACCACGTTCTCGCGCGCCACCATATTGCCAAGACGCGTGTTGTATGTCCCCCGGCGCGATGTGAGCACCGCATCCTGCGCACCAGCGGTGTTGAAAAAAATGGTGTTTACCTTCAGTAGCTCGACGCGGGTGTTGTCCTCGAAGAAATAGGCGGTATCCGCCATCAACCGCCCGCGGTTGAGGCCCTGGTCGTTGAGCCTGAACCTGGCGCCAAACATTACCTGGTCAGCGGAGTCGGCGATCGCGGACCCACGCGCGGTGGGTAGCGCTTTTTTCTCAGCGCACGCACTCAGGGCAAGCAGGGCAGCAGTGAGGGCCACGGCGGTGCGCACTAGATGACTCCCGCACGCATCAGGTCGTGAAGGTGGATGACTCCTACCACCGAATCATCCTCAGCTAACACCGGCATCGAGATGATGCCGTGCGTCTCCATTCGGTACACCACCGCGCTTCCCAGCTCGTCCGAGCGTGCGACTTTCGGGTGCGCGTTCATCACCGTCCGAGCCGGTACGGGGAAAACATTCTCCTCGTGTTCCATCAAGCGGGTAAGATCGCCGGTGGTGATCACGCCTGAAATGGTACCTCCCTTCCCCACGACAATCGCGATCCCCCGCCGCTCGGCGAGCAGCACCACGGCTTCTCGCATCGTGGCTTCCTCGGACAACAATGGGAGCTTCTCGGTGATCATGACATCTGATACCCGGGTGAGGAGCCGACGACCCAAGGCTCCGCCAGGATGCAACCTGGCGAACTTGTCGGCATCGAACCCGTTCTCCTCGAGGAGGGCGATTGCCAGGGCATCGCCGATCGCGAGCGCGACAGTTGTGCTCGTCGTCGGTGCCAAGTCGTGCGGGCAGGCTTCTTCACTGACCCACGCGTCGATCGTCACGTCGCTGTGCCGGGCCAGCGCGGATTTGGCATTGCCGGTGAGCGCGACGGTGCGGACCCCCAGGCGCTTCAGGTGCTCGAGCAGGCCCAACACTTCGCTCGATTCTCCGCTCTTCGAGATCAAAATGCCTACGTCGGACTCGCCGACGATCCCCAGATCGCCGTGGACGCTGTCTGCCGGGTGGAGGAAGCTCGCGGGCGTACCCGTCGATGTCAGAGTCGCGGCAATTTTTCGTCCGATCAGCCCGGACTTCCCTACGCCCGAGACGATCACACGCCCCGGAGAGCTGTGGATCATCTCCACTGCCCGGGCGAAATCATCGCCAAGGCGTTTCTCGGCCTCAGCGAGTGCCTCAGTCTCCATGCGTAGAACCCGGCGTCCGCGCTCGACGATGTCTTTCCTGGTCACTGGTTTACGCGCGCCCAGATGTCGACGGCGCGACTTGTCAGCTCATCGAGGGCCGAGAGCGGGAGCATGTTAGGCCCATCGCTGGGCGCCGTGTCGGGATTGGGATGCGTTTCGATGAAAAGCGCCTGGGCTCCGGCTGCAATCGCCGCAAGCGAGAGGAGCGGCACAAACTCGCGGGCACCACCGCTCGCGCCGTCAGGACCCTGGCCCGGTCGCTGAACGCTGTGGGTGGCATCGAAGATCACCGGAGCGCCGCATACCTCGCGCAGTCTGGCGAATGAGCGCATGTCGACGACCAGATCGCCATAACCGAAGAACGTCCCCCGTTCGGTGACCGCGATCTCGCGGGAACGTCCCTGCTGCGCCGAGCCGCGAATCTTCTGCACGGCGCCGCGCATTCCTTCCGGCTGGAGCCACTGTCCCTTTTTCACATTGACGGGCTTTCCCGTGGCACCCGCGGCTTCGAGCAAGTCAGTCTGACGAC
>JBDSRC010000233.1:0-2625 GCA_039929505.1 Gemmatimonadaceae bacterium | reverse complement strand
CGTGGCGCGAGTGAAGGCCGAGACGGGGTATCCGGTCGCCGCCTACCAGGTGAGCGGCGAGTACGCGATGATCTGCGCCGCGGCCGAGCGTGGGTGGATAGACAGGGAGCGCGTGATGATGGAATCGCTGCTCGGGATTCGGCGGGCGGGGGCCGATCTCATCGTTTCTTATTTTGCGACGGAGGCGGCGCTCGGCTTGCGAGCTGGAACGGCAACATAGAGAGACACGGATCCGAGATGACAGAAGCGTAGATGCGAGTTGCTAGATGGGACGACATCTGATTGTTGGGCACCGCTACGGGTCAGGCTCCGGTTCCATCTTCGAAGGAGATGTCAGGAACAGCTACGATTGAGCAGTTCCTGGCAACACGCTTGGCGGTCCCTCGCATCTCGCATCTATGCTTCTGACCCCTCGGATCTGTGTCTCTCTATGTTGATCTCCGTTCGGGGTCGCGAAAACAAGGATTGACACGCAGGTTCAGTAGCATTTAATTAGATCATTAGCTAAGTAACTAATCTTATGAATGACGTCTTTCGCGCCCTCTCCGACCCCACCCGCCGTGAGATTCTCGAACTCCTCCGAGACGGTCCTCGAACCTCGGGTGAGATCGCCGAAAAATTCACGACCAGCTGGGCGACCGTATCCCGGCACCTGAGCGTGCTCAAGGATGCGGAGCTGATCCTCGCCGAGCGCGACGGCCAGCACGTCGTGTACGAGCTGAACACCACCGTTTTTCAGGACGTCGTCGAACACCTCATCAAGTGGCTTGGCCCAGGGAGGAAGAATGCGTAAATGGATCCCGCCGCTGATCGTAGCGGCCGCCCTTATTGCCTCGGCCGTGGTCTATCCCGACCTGCCCGAGCGAATGCCGACTGACTGGAATTTCGCCGGCGAAGTAGATGGCTGGAGTCCGCGCGCCTGGGGCGCGTGGATGATACCAGTAATGATCCTTTTCCTGTGGGCGCTGATGCGCTGGCTTCCGTCGATCGATCCGCGCGGGAAGAACTACGAGAAGTTCGGCGGAGCGTTCGAGGGCATCATGCTCTCGGTGATGCTCTTCATGCTCGTGCTGCACGCCGTCACGCTGCGCGCGGCCCTCGGGTATCCGGTGGCGATGGAGCGCGTCGTCCCCGCGGGAGTAGGCATTCTGTTCATCGTGATCGGTAATCTCCTCCCGCGCGCCAGGTCGAACTGGTTCGTGGGTATCCGCACTCCGTGGACGCTGTCGAGTGACAGAGTCTGGGAGAAAACCCACCGCGTCGGTGGCCGGTTGTTCGTGGCGGGCGGAGTCATCCTCACGCTGTCAACGTTTCTTGGTGCCACCTGGAGCGAGCGGGTTCTCATCGCCGTCGTCGTCGTGTGCTCGCTTGGCACAGTGGTCTACTCCTACGTCGAATGGCGGAAGGAAAAGGGAGCGGCCTCGGCTCCGACGAGCTGAACATTCAACCATGCTGCCGATGATTCGTCTTCGAGCTCACGCCGCATCCCAGCTGTCCGCGCTGGCTCTGGCAGCGTCGCTGGCTGCCGCCGCTCCGATTCGCGAGTTGGAGCGCGACACCGTCACGATCGCGCGAATCGATACGATCGCGCCCCCGACAGTCGCCGAGTCTCCCTATGTGTTCGCGAGCGGGACGTTTTCGTTGCCCGGAACACTCACGCTGCCGGCGAAAGTGACCGGAAAGCTCCCTGTAGCTCTTATCGTTGCCGGATCAGGGCCCACCGATCGCAACGGGAACTCGGCTGGTCCCATGCGCGCTCAGAACAGCTCGAATCTTTACGCGATTCTGGCGTGGCGGCTGGCCGAGCGCGGAGTCGCCTCCGTGCGTTACGACAAACGCATCATCGGCGACAATCTGTCAAAGGTCGATCTCGCCACGACATCGATCGATGATTTCGTCGCCGACGTCGCGGCGGGAGCAAAAGCTCTGGCGACCGATCCCCGTTTTTCACGGGTCGTGCTGCTTGGCCACAGCGAGGGCGCTGAGCTCGTTTTACAGGCGGTCAATCGGGGCTCACCTGCTGCCGGGATCGTCATGGCGGCAGGGGCGGGAAGGCCGATTCTCGTCGTCCTGAGGGAGCAGCTGTCGAAGCAGCTTCCTCCCCCCGAGATCGTGAAATGGGACTCGGCATTCGCTCGATACCTTCGCGGCGAAGAGCCGGGCGATGTTCACCAGGCCCTGCGTCCCATGTTTCTTCCTCAGTATCGGAAGTTCATGCACACGTGGATCGAGTACGATCCGGCCCGAGAAATTGCGCGTGTGAAAGTGCCGGTTCTGGTGGTGCAGGGTGGCAGGGATCTCCAGGTGAGTGAGGTGGACGCCCGCTCTCTCAAGGCAGCGCAGCCGACCGCGATGCTCGTTGTGATTCCAGCCGCGAACCACGTCTTCAGAGCTGCCGCGAGCGATGACCACATGGCGCAGCTCCGGCTCTACACGGACCCGACGATACCAATCGTCCCCGAGCTCGCTCCCACAATCGCAAACTGGATCAAGGCACTGCGCTAGTCGGACGGGCACGCCTACAGCGGGGCGATTAACTTGTAGGCTCGCCATGACACCAGCGACAGATGCGTTATAGATCGTTTCCCGGCACCGACCTCAAGGTGAGCGAGGTGGGCTTCGGCA
>JBDSRC010000232.1:0-3785 GCA_039929505.1 Gemmatimonadaceae bacterium | reverse complement strand
CGCGCTGGAAGAGACCGATATTCCGGTGATTCGCGGTTTTCACCCGATGCCGCACACGTCGCGGAAGGGGTGGCTGGCGCGCTTCGACTGCTACCCCCGGAATCCCTTCACCTGCGACATCGACAAGAATTGGTGGGAGATGGTCGATGGCCGGACGATGACGCTGCGCGGGATGGCCGGCCGGATCACCAAGCACTTTTGGCCGCACATTCGTCGCGTTTCCGATCCGTTCACGCTCCGTCTTATCGGGTCGGTGATCAAGGGACGCGCCCCCTCGCTGCTCGACCTCGACGATCGTCCACCGGGCTACGAGGACGTAGGCCGGCTGTGCACCTGGGACAACCTCTTTCCGGAGCGCGTACTCCCCCGGTCGCAGTACGAGCGCGTGCTCATCAAGGCGATCTCGGGCGACAAGCTGCACATGGATGGTGACTGGTACACACCGACCGGAATGCGCGGGTGGTCACGTGTTGTATTCAGACGTAAGGCCGATAACTCCCGCCACATCTTCTCTCTCGACCATCTCCTCAACCACCTCGGTGAATGGGAGAGGCCTTATCGCACCGGAAGGCGTGGGAATGGAGCAGGCGCGCGATCCCGGTCAGGGGAACAACGGGCGAGATAACGCAGAACGTCTGCGTTGCCTCAGTCATATATCGTCAAATCCGCCTTTTGAGGCTCAGCCGACTATGGCGCTCGTTTTCGCAGCAGGGCCCGGGCCGGCGCGCCTTCATGTCCGGCCACCTTCATTGGCAACACGATCACCTCATAGTCGCCAGCGCTGATCGCCTCGAGCGCCATTCCTTCGACGATCGGGATTCCCTTGCCGAGGAGGATCTGGTGAGTCCGGGGCGCGGGCGCGCCAAATTGCTCGATCGAGATGTAGTCGATCCCCACCAGCTTCACGCCGGCGTCGGCGAGGAGTTGCGCTGCATCGGGGGCGAGGTAGGTGAAGTCTCTATGAAAGGTCCGCGAATCCATCCACCCGCGCGCCGAGCTTCTGGTCCGGAAAATCACCCGCTCCGCGCCCTTCCACTGGTGCCGATTGAGCTCCGCGGCGTCGATTACCTGGACGCTGTCGTGAATGGCCAGCACTCGCCCGGGACCAATAAGGGATTCGAGTGTCACGAGGTCGACCGGCGCTCCGCCCGACACGAAATGCATTGGAGCGTCGATGTGCGTTCCGCTGTGTGCACCGAGTGAATAGACCGAGAGAGTGAATCCGTCGCCTTTCCGCATGTCCTTGAGGAAATCGAACTTCATCGGAGCGTCGCCCTCGTAGACCGGCGTTCGTGCGGGATCGAGCGTAGTCGTCACATCGATCCACCCCCGGGCGGTGAGCGGCGGCGTCCCTCCCGACGCAGAAACGGCCGGGGTGTCAGAACTACACCCAAGTGCGCCGAGCATTGCCGCGGTGCCGATGGTCCACCTGTACGAGTTGCCTAGAAGTTTCCGCACGTAATCTCCGATCAAACGATGAGACTTAGAAGCAAGGTGAAGCCCAATCCCGCGACACCGATGATGGTTTCCGCCACCGTCCACGTCCTGAGAGTCTGCGGGACGGTCATGTTGAAGAATTCCTTGATCAGCCAGAATCCCGCATCATTGACGTGCGAGAGTACGAGAGAGCCGGCTCCCGTCGCCAGTACCAGCAATTCGGCATTTGTCCCCGGTGTCACCAGCGCGATTGGCGCGACGATCCCCGCCGCCGTCGTCATCGCGACCGTCGCCGATCCGGTGGCGACGCGTATGAGCGCCGCTACCGTCCACCCGAGCAGAAGTGGAGAAACCTGCGACCCGAGAGCCACTTCGGCCACTGCCCGGCCCACGCCACTCTGCACCAGCACCTGATTGAACCCGCCGCCGGCACCGATCACCAGCAGTATGGTCGCGGTCGGGCCGAGGCAGTCGTTGCAGAATTTCATCACCTCTTCGCGGGTGAAACGCCGTGGCCGCCCCAGCGAAAAGAACGAGAAGAGAAGCGCGAGGAGTAGTGCCACGATCGGGTGGCCAACGAAGCGCAGCGCCAGACCAGCCGAGCTCGTGAGCGCGAGCGTTGCGTCGGCGGCACTGGCGACGAGCATGAGGATCACCGGGATCAGCACTGTGAACAGTGAGATGCCGAAGCCTGGTGCTTCCCTCGCTGCGTCCGTCGCCGTCGAGTCACCTTCGAGCTGCCGTGCGAGCGGATTGTCGGGGGGAAGCAAGATGCGGGGCGACACCCAGGTCGCGAAGATCGGTCCGGCCAGGGCGGCGGTAGGCAGGCCGACGAGCAGCCCGTAGAGAATCGTGCGGCCGATGTCCGCATTGTACGCCCCGACCGCAAGCATCGCGGCCGGGTGTGGCGGCAGCATGCCATGCACCACCGAGAGACCGGCGACTAACGGGATTCCGATCTTCACCAGCGACATCCCGGTGCGTCGCGCGATGGTGAACACCAGCGGAATCAGGAGGACGAACCCCACCTGGAAGAATACCGGGATGCCGATGATGAACGCGACCACCATGATCGCCCAGTGCACGCGCCGCTCTCCGAACAGATCGATGAGAGTGGTCGCGATGCGGGACGCCGCGCCCGACTCCGCCATCATCTTCCCCAGCATTGTGCCGAGGCCGACGACGATCGCGATAAAGCCGAGTGCTCCGCCTACACCATCCTGGAACGCTTTGACCGCCGCGGCGGGGGGCATTCCAGCAGCAACACCCATCGCGAGCGAAACTGAAATGAGGGCGATGAACGGATGCAGCTTGAATCGCGCGATGAGCACCACCAGCAGTACGACGGCGATGAGCGCGAACAGGAGGAGGCGCGATTCAGCCGTCATGCCGACGCGCGGGCAACGAGGGAGGCGACAATCTCGTCGGGCGATTCCGTGATGTCACAGACCCACGCGTTCTCGTCGGGTCCCGGCTCCTCGAGAGTCGACAGCTGGCTCTCGAGCAGAGAGGCGGGCATGAAATGTCCTTTCCGTGTGGCGAGGCGCTCGGCGAGCAGCGCTTTCTCCCCGCGCAGAAACACGAGCCGGAGATCCGTCGCCTCGGCGCGAAGTATGTCGCGGTACGATCGCTTGAGTGCGGAGCAGGAGACGACCAAACCGGTGCGGTCTTCCTTTGCGGCGCGGAGCCGCAGCGCGAGCGTGCGGAGCCATCCCGCGCGGTTGGCGTCGGTGAGCGGAGTTCCCGCGGCCATGAGCTTCACGTTTTCAGCCGGATGGTGCGCGTCACCTTCCACGTAACGGATATCGAGCGCGCGAGCCAGCGCCGGGCCGATCGTGCTTTTACCGGAACCGGAGACTCCCATCACGACGTAGAGGCCGCTGATCCGGAATCCCCTACGATCGCGGACGTTCGTGAATGATGGTCCACGACACGCCAAACCGGTCACGAAGCATGCTGAAGCGGGTCGCGTAGAACGTCTCCTCCAGCTGCATGAAAATCTCGCCTCCCTCAGCGAGGAGCTTGTGAATCCTCTCCGCCTCCGCCGTGGAATCCACTGAAAGGTAGAGATACGCGCTACGCATTTTCTGGAAAACAGTTCCTGGAACATCGTTGCCGATCAGCACCGACTCTCCAATCCTCATGCTTGCATGGATGATGGCGTTCCCTGCTCCCTTGGGCGCGCCGGGGGCCTGACTCTGGGTCATCATCGTGGTGATCTGGCCGCCGAGATGCTTCTCATAGAAGCGGAACGCTTCTTCGCAATTGCCGCCGAAGTTGAGCTGGGTATACAGCTTCACGTGTGGTTGGCCTCCGCTGTGTGGTCCAGTCGGTCAAATATCCGCGAG
>JBDSRC010000231.1:0-6423 GCA_039929505.1 Gemmatimonadaceae bacterium | reverse complement strand
CTGCCTCGGGCGCGGTCAGGTTCCAACCGAGCCTTGCCCGACGTGTCGCGGCAGCGGCGAAATTCGCGCGAGGCGGAAGGTTTTGATCAACGTCCCGGCTGGGGTCGATACAGGCTCGAAGATTCGCCTCAAGGGCCAGGGCGGCAAGGGCTCGGCCAACGGTCCGCCCGGCGACCTGATCATCACGTTCAACGTGCTTCCTGATCCGTTCTATCGGCGCGACGCGCTCGACGTCATCGCGACGATTCCGCTCAACATCGCGCAGGCAACGCTCGGGACCAAAATCAGCGTGAAGACTCTCGACGGAAAAAAAGTCGCGATCCGCATTCCGCCCGGCACACCCTCGGGAAAACGGCTGAGGGTAAAAGGTCAGGGCATCGAAAAGGGAGGCAAGCGCGGCGACCTGATAGTCGAAGTCTCGATCTCGGTTCCCGCTAACCTCACCGAAGAGCAGGAGCGGATGATGAAGGAATTCGCTGAGGCTGGGGGACTGAAGTACTAGGGGGAGGTCTGATTCCACTTGAGTATCGCGTCGATCGAGCCCACAGCCACTGAGTGATAGGTGGGCCGGGCGCGGCGGTAGATGTTCGCCGCCATCGCGCGCCCCCACTCGGTCCTGGCGAGATCGGTATACAGCGGCGCGAGAAACTTGCGGCGACCCTGTGATGTGAGAAACCGCTCCAACGCCGGGAATGCCGGCTCGTACCGATTGGCGATCGCCTTTCTCAGCCATGCAAAAAGGATCTCGCTGTTACCGCTCGAGGAAAGCTTGAACGCCCCGTCGAGCTCGGCCATCTTTGCGGCGGGAATGGTGTCGGGCAGTGAGCGCAGGAAGTGCAGCCATTCGTGCGTTGACCAATTGGCGGTAGCCGCCGTCGACAGGGCAGCCCCGGCTTTCCAGCTCTCGACGTGCCGCTCGACGGCACGGAACGCCTCGGAGTTTACCGGCGGAATGTTGGCGGGTATTCCCGGCTGATAGATCCATGCGGCTGGGCTGATACGCTCCTCTTCTCCAGAACGGAACAGCTTCTCGCGCATGTACGCGAGCATTATCTCCGACGTAATCGGCTGGAGCGCGAACCGGTCGAAATAATCGCGCAGCCAGGCGTCGAGCCGCTCGCGTCCGACTACCGATTCGACCGTCTCGAGAAACGCGGAGCCTTTCTCGTAGGCGATGTCAGTGAAGCCGGCGTCGGGATCGCGCCCGGCCAGGTCAATGTGAAGACGCGTGTCAGCCGATTGCGGGCCGCCCGCGTCGCGAACTGCAGCCTGCATTCCCTGGCGTCCGAGCTCCCGCAGCATGTCGGCGTACTGCTTCCCGCGCAGCGCCTCCATGATTCGCTTCTCGATGTAAGTGGTGAATCCCTCGTTCAGCCAGAAATCATCCCACGTCGCGTTGGTGACGAGATTTCCCGACCACGAATGCGCCAGCTCGTGCGCGATCAGACTCACCAGCGACCGGTCACCGGCGAGAACTGTCGGGGTCGCGAAGGTGAGAGTCGGATTTTCCATCCCTCCGAAAGGGAACGAGGGCGGAAGCACCAGACTGTCGTAGCGTCCCCACCGGTAGGGCCCATACAGCCTCTCCGCTGTCTCGATCATTCGGTCCACTTCCACAAACTCTGACGCGGCGCGGTCAACCACCGAAGGCTCGGCGTAGACGCCGGTCCTCGTTCCAATCGGGCGGAACGCAAGGTCTCCAACGGCGAGGGCGAACAGATACGGCGGAATGCGCTTGTCCATGCGGAAGCGATAGACTGCGTGACCCGCTGCGTCACGCTCGGTTCCGGCGCCAACCTGCTCGGCGCTCATCACCGCGCGCATACCCAGAGGGACATGGATGGCCGCGTCGTAGGTCTGCCTGATGCCGGGACCGTCCTGGGTGGGGATCCAGGTGCGGGTGAGAATCGCCTGCCCCTGTGTGAACATGAACGGCAGTTTCTTGCCCGCGGTCTGCTCGGGCGTGAGCCACTGAACCGCTGCGGCTGCCGGTGATGTCTCGTACTCCACGACGATCACGTCACCGCGCGGCAGCGCGATTGAAAGCGGCGCGCCGAGGAACTCCCTGCTCGATCCGATGCGGTAGCCGAGGGCGCCGCCCTGGGCATCGGCGATGCGTTTGATCGTGAGATCACGCACGTCAAGCACAATGCTGTCCGCGCCAGCCGCGCGCGCAATGGTGAGCCGCGCGGTACCAGCAAGGCGCCGCGCCGCAAAATCAGGTGTCAGATCGAGCGCGACGTGGGTGACGCGCGCTTCCTCGGGCTGGGCGTACGAATGAGGGTCAGCTGCCAGTCGCGGTAACCCGGGCGTACCGATCGACGGAGAGAGCGGCGCGCAGGCGCCCGCAGAAAGTGCAATGCCGATCGCGGCAGATTTCATCGAGCGCATCGTAAGTCCGTCGGTTGAAAGAATTGTTGTTACGCGGCGAGCACCGGCAGGGCGGTACGCTTCCCCACCGATTTCTCGATCACGCCTCCGCCCAGAACGCGCTGGCCGTCGTAAAGAACCAGCGACTGTCCCGGTGTGATCGCCGAGACGGGCTCGTCCAGCGCGAGCTCGATCGCGTCCCCTTCGATTTGCATGATCTGCGCCGATGCCAGCGGGGAGCGGTGCCGCACGCGAATGGAAACTCTGTCGCCCGCGTTGGGGGGCGAGGCAAGCCAGTTGATTTCGCGTGCCACGAGCCCGCTTCCGAGAAGCTCCTCACGCGTGCCGATCACAACTGCGCGGTCGTCGGGCCGTATCGCGACGACGTACATCGGTGTCGCGTACCCGCCAGGAACGCCGCGCCGCTGCCCGATCGTATATCGGGCGAAGCCATTGTGCTCGCCGACGACGGTACCGCTCGATGTGACGATCGGCCCGCGCGACAGGGCCGGAGCGCCGGCGGGAAGCTTCTGCTCCAGAATACGCGCGTAGTCGCCGTCCGGAACGAAGCAGATCTCCTGGCTCTCAGCCTTTTCGGCGATTACTTCGAGGCCCATCTCGTGCGCGCGGCGGCGCGTAGCCGCTTTGTCCAGATCTCCGACGGGAAGCATCAACCGCTTGAGAACCGCTCGGTCGATTCCCCACAGGAAGTAGGTCTGGTCTTTGTTCTCGTCGAGCCCGCGAAGAAGCTCGCCGTCGGACACTCGCGCGTAGTGGCCCGTCGCTACCCAGCGAGCATCGATCGAGTCGGCCTTCTTCAGAAAGTCTCTGAACTTTGTGAACGTGTTGCATCGCACGCACGGAATCGGCGTGCGGCCGCGTGAGTATTCGGAGACGAAGTTTTCGACGACATCGTGGCCGAACCGCGTCTCGAGATTCAGGACATAGTGAGGAATGCCGAGCTGTTCGCAAACGCGCCGGGCGTCGTTCACGGAATCAAGCGAGCAGCAGGGCCGGTCGGGGACATCCTCGCCATGACAGAACAACTTCATGGTAGCGCCGACGACGTCGTATCCCTGCTCAACGAGCATTCCCGCGGCGACCGAGGAATCGACGCCGCCGGACATCGCGACGAGAACGCGCTCCTTCTTCACGATGCCTCCGCGGCGGCGAGCCGGCGCGCCTTGGCAACGAGGGCAGGGAACACTTCAAGGACGCGGTCGATGCAGGCCTCTGTCGTGAGGGTGCCCAGACTCAGGCGTATCGCCGCGCTCGCCAGGTCGGGACGTACACCGAGCGCGGTGAGCACGTGCGATGGGCTGATGCTTCCGCTCTGACATGCCGATCCGCCCGATGCGGCGATTCCCTTGAGATCGAGCGCCATGAGGAGTGACTCGCTGTCAGTCCCGGGCACCGAGACGTTGACAATGTGCGGCGCCCGCCGTGCACCCTGGCCGTGGATGACCGCGTCCGGAACACGCTCGACTATGCCAGCCTCGAGGCGTGCGCGCAGGCGATCAAGCCGTTCGCAATGGCTCTGACACTCTGCGACCGCCAGCTCCGCGGCGCGCGCGAGTCCGATTGCCGCCGCAACGTTCTCCGTTCCCGGACGCCGTCCGCGCTCCTGAGTACCGCCGTGCATGAGTGGCTCAACAGCGGTTCCTCGCCGCACGTATAGCGCGCCAATCCCTTTCGGCGCTCCGAACTTGTGGCCGGAGATTGTCAGGAAGTCAAAGTGCTGGGATTTCGCGTCGATGGGGATCTTGCCGAATGCCTGAACGGCATCGGTATGAACCATTGCCCCGCGCGCCTTCGCTTTCGCGGCAAGCTCTGGAATTGGCTGGATCGAGCCGATCTCGTTGTTGACCCACATCATCGTGCATACGGCTACGGCATCGTCGACCAGGTGGTCGAAGGAGTCCTGATCGATCGTTCCATCGGGCGTCATTCCGAGCACTCGCTCTTCCGCGCCTTCCCGCGTAGCCTGGTGCACAGCGCCGAGAATCGCCTTGTGCTCGATCGGCGTCGTAACAATCGCGGTGCGGCCTTTCTCCTTGAGGGCGCGCCACGCTCCGAGGATGGCGAGGTTATCGCCCTCGGTGCCGCCCGAAGTGAATGAGATCTCGTCGGGACGGGCGCCCAGACATCGGCCGAGTCGCTCCCTCGCCTCATCGAGCGCGGCTCTCGCCTCCCGACCCCAGCGGTGCGAGCTGGAGGGGTTCCCGAACCGCTCGCCGTAGTATGGCCGCATCGCCTCAATGACTTCTTCCCGCACCGGCGTAGTCGCGGCGTGGTCGAGGTAGACTAAGGGCTGGGAACCGGGGGCGGGCATAGGTTCAATTTAGGCAAGGCACGGGGGGAAGGGAGCTACTGCCTCAAAACGCGAGAATGTTTTTCAGCCCTGGAAAAACTTGCTCCTGACCTCCCACAACTTCGGGAAAAACTTCTGCGAGATCGTCTTCTCGAGATACTTCGACCCGAGTGTGCCACCAGTTCCGCCGGTGCCAGGCCCGATGATTCGCTCGACGAGTTGCACGTGAAGGAACCGCCACATCGCAAATCCTTGCTCGTATTCAAGCAGTCCCTCCGCCAGCATTTGTAGTGGCCGCTGGTCCTGTTCAGCATAAATCTGCTCCACCGTGACTCCATGTTGGTGGAGCAGTCCGTCGAAAAGAGCTTGTAGCGTAGGCTTCTCCAGCGCGGTCCGGACCAACGGTGGAACTCCACCGTGCTGCGCGACGACTTTGAGGAAATGATCATCGCGCATTCCCGACATTGCCTCGATGACTTCCTCCCGCACCGGCGTGGTCGCGGCGTGGTCGAGGTAGACTAAGGGCTGGGAACTGGGGGCGGGCATAGGTTCAATTTAGGCGAGGCACGGGGGGAAGGGAGCTACTGCCTCAAAACGCGAGAATGTTCAGCCCTGGAAAAACTTGCTCCTGACCTCCCACAACTTCGGGAAAAACTTCTGCGAGATCGTTTTCTGGAGATACTTCGACCCGAGTGTGCCACCAGTTCCGCCGGTGCCAGGCCCGATGATTCGCTCGACGAGCTGCACGTGAAGGAACCGCCACATCGCAAATCCTTGCTCGTATTCAAGCAGTCCCTCCGCCAGCATTTGCAGTGGCCGCTGGTCCTGTTCAGCATAAATCTGCTCCACCGAGACTCCATGCTGGTGGAGCAGTTCGTCGAAAAGAGCTTGTAGCGTAGGCTTCTCCAGCGCGGTCTGGACCAACGGTGGAACTCCGCCGTGCTGCGCGACGACCTTGAGGAAATGATCATCGCGCATTCCCGACATTGCCTCGATCGCGCGGAACTGCACGCTCTCGGACCCGCTCGACGTCCCCAGATATCCCCGAAACTGCGCAAACCGCTGGGGCGGGAGCGTCTCCAGCGCCGACAGCTGGCTGGTGACAATGTGAACGAGCGCGTTGACGCGCTTGACCGACGTGAGAGCGCCGAGCGTGTCGTTGGCCTCCATGAGCCCGATGAGCGCCGAAAGCTCGTGGATGATGAGCTTGAACCAAAGCTCGCTCGCCTGATGAACGATGATGAAAAGGAGCTCGTCCGGGTGCTCTGGCGAGGAGCGGGGGCGCTGGAGCCGGAGGAGCTCCTCCAGCGCGAGGTACGATCCGTACGTAACCTCGGCTTCGGCCGGGCCGGGCTTTGGGCTCCTGCTCAAAATGTGGATACCTCGAGGGCCGTTACGTCTTCCACGCGCATCGTCTCGGTCGTGTGAAACGGCTCGCCGTAGCGCGAGCGGATGAGCGATCCGTAATGCGCTGCGTGGTGCCGCATCAAATCTGCGAGCGGCTCACCGTTCGGATACACTTCTCCAGCCTGCACAGCCTCGCCGAACTGAGACGCGTACGCGGCGACGGCTTCCAGTTTTCTCTCGAAGGAATCCGTTATGTCGACGACGAATGTCGGCTTCTGGTAGTCTTCCCTGAACGACAGCGCGTGAAGGACTTTGCGCGGACGGTGTGGCGGCAACTTGGGCTCGACCTTGCTGAGCCCGGCGACGAAGCACGCATCGCGCGTGAGCTGCGCCAC
>JBDSRC010000230.1:0-4358 GCA_039929505.1 Gemmatimonadaceae bacterium | reverse complement strand
TCAACCTGCCGGCAATGCTCCTGATCGGGCTAATGACGACGCTGCTGGTGATCGGGATCAAGGAATCCGCGCGGTTCAACAACTTCATCGTCATCGTCAAGGTGACGATCGTATTTCTGGTGATCGGCTTCGGGTTCATGTACATCAACCAGTCAAACTGGTCTCCATTCATCCCGCCGAACACCGGCGAGTACGGGCATTTCGGGTGGAGCGGGATCGTGCGGGGCGCGGCCGTCGTGTTCTTTGCCTATATCGGGTTCGACGCGGTGTCCACGGCGGCACAGGAAGCCAAGAACCCGCAGCGAGACATGCCGATCGGGATACTCGGGTCGCTGGCGATCTGTACGGTGCTGTATATCCTGATGGCGCTGGTGATGACTGGCCTGGCGAACTACACCGAGCTCGACGTTCCGCACCCGGTGTTCGTGGCGATCGACAAGGCGGGCCCGGCGCTGGCCTGGCTCAAGCCGATCGTGAATCTGGGAGCGATCGCCGGACTGGCATCGGTGGTGCTCGTCATGTTGATGGGACAGCCGCGCATCTTCTACTCGATGTCACGCGATGGGTTGCTGCCGCCGATATTCGGCAAGGTGCATCCGAAGTTCCGGACGCCGTATGTCACGACCATTCTCACCGGCGTGGTGGCGGCCATCGTCGCCGGGCTCTTCCCGATCGGCCTGCTCGGTGAGCTCGTCTCGATCGGTACTCTGCTGGCTTTCGTGATCGTAATGGCCGGCATCATCGTCCTCAGATACAAGTCGCCGAACATCGCGCGACCGTTCCGCACGCCTCTCGTTCCTTTCGTACCCATTGCCGGCATCGCGATCTGCGGGTACATGATGTCCAGCCTCCCGTTCGCTACATGGGAGCGGCTACTCGTGTGGATGGCGATCGGATTGGCGATCTATTTCCTGTACGGAAAGAAGCACTCCAAACTGGCCCGCGCGGAAGGCAGTGCTTGATCTTCTAAGCGTCCCGCGGGAGAGAAGGACAGCGATCGAGCGTCTCGCGCAGGAGTTTAGCGCGGGACGCTCTGTCGCAATTACCACCCACATCAACTCCGACGGCGACGGCTGCGGATCAGAGACGGCGTTGGCTCGCCTGCTCGCCCAGATGGGGATCGAGTCCAAGGTGGTCAACCCGACGCCGTGGCCGGAGATGTACCGGTTCCTGCTTGGAGCCGATGTGAAGGACGCCAGTGATCGTGGCTCCAAGGCGCTGGGCGACGCCGATGTCCTCGTGATCATGGACATCTCCGACGTCAAGCGGCTGGGGACGCTCGCCGAAAGCGTTCGCAAGCTGAAGATTCCGAAGCTCGTGATCGACCACCATCTGCCGAGCGACGATCCACCCAGCACGCTGATGGTGACGGATACGAAGGCATGCGCGACCGGCGAGCTGGTCTACGATTTCGCGACGTGCCTCAACCTCAAGATCACTCCCGATATCGCGCGCTCGCTGTACGTCGCGATTCTCACCGACACCGGCGGCTTCAGATTCAGCAACACTTCGGCGCGGTGTCTCAGCGTCGCGGGCCAGCTGATCGCGTCGGGGGTGGAGCCGGAGGAAATGTACGGCCGCCTCTATGCGTCGATGCCCGTCGGACGCCTGCACTTGTTGCGGGATGCGCTTGCGACTCTCGAGGTGGATCCGGAATACGGGATCTCGTGGATCTCGGTCGCAGCGGGCGCGGCCGAAGAATACGGTCTCAAATCAGAGGACCTGGAAGGTATCGCCGAGCATCCGCGGTCGATCGGAGGAACCCGGCTCGCAATTTTTTTCCGCGATCTCGGCTACAACAAGGTGAAGGTGTCGTTCCGCAGCACCGGCGCCGTGGACGTGAACGAGTTCGCCAAGAAGTTCGCCGGTGGCGGTCACGCTCGCGCCGCCGGCGCGCTGATCGAAGGCCCGATCGAGACGGTCAGACACGATGTGGTGGCCGCAGCCCGGGATTTTCTTCGCGCCGCGGATGCCGCGAAGCCGAAGCGGGCTGCGCGCCGTACTCAGAAGGGCGACAGGTAGCGACACCCGCGGCCTGCTTCTAACTTGCGGAGATGAGCGTTCTCCGCCGGAAAGCCCGATCTCGCGCCGACATCGAGACCCAGATCAGGCATGAGCTCGACGACATTCTCCCGATCCTGCGCATCGACCAGTGCGCCATCGAGCTCGAGAGCTTCGACCCCATCACCGGGGCCGCGTCCCTCATCGTGAAGGGAGGATGTCCCGACTGCGATGTCTCCCCGGTGACGTTCATGCAGGGAATCGAGACGCAGCTCAGGCTGCGCGTGGCGGAGCTGAAATCGGTGAGAGCGACGGAAGCTTCGACTCAATGACCCCAAATCTTCAGGAACGGATTACGGATGCGCTGTCCCGCATCCGGAGCAAGCGCGTCGGCACGAACGTGCTCGAGGCCGAGATGGTGCGCGACATCGCGACGACCACCGACGGAAAGGTGAGGCTCAGCCTGTTTCTCACCGCGGAAGACGACGCGACGGTGGTTCGTGAGATTCGTCAGGCCCTGGAGCAGGTGGACGGCGTGACGAACGTGAGAGTCGATGTGAAGGATGGATCACAGACCGATGTTCCCCCGCCGGCTCCTCCCACGCGGGGGCCACAGAGTACAGCGTCGCGTACTCTGCCGGTGATGGGTCAGGAGCCAGCGCGTCGCCCCACACCTCCAGCGCCAACGCCGGTCGCATATCCGGGTCTCGGCAACATCGTCGCGATCTCGAGCGGGAAGGGAGGCGTCGGGAAATCCACTGTTGCCGCCAACCTGGCGATCGCGCTGGCGCAGCAGGGTGCGCGCGTTGGCCTCATGGACGCGGACATCTACGGGCCGAACATCCCGCGCATGATGGGGGTCAATGCACAGCCGCCCGTCGAGCGGGAGAAGATCATCCCGCTGCAGGCCCACGGAGTCAAAATCATGAGCCTCGGCTTCATGATCGAGCGCGATCAGCCGGCGATATGGCGCGGGCCGATCATCATGAAGATCATTACCCAGTTTCTGCGCGACGTGCAGTGGGGCGAGCTCGATTACTTTCTGGTCGACATGCCGCCCGGCACCGGCGACGCGCAGCTTTCGCTGGTGCAGGCGACGACCGTTCATGCCGCGATCATCGTCACGACTCCCCAGGAGGTCGCGGCGGGCGACGCGCTGCGCGGCGCGAAGATGTTTCAGCGCGTCGCGGTTCCCGTTCTCGGCATCGTGGAGAACATGAGCTACTTCGTTTGCGGGCACTGCGGCGACCGGATCGCGATCTTCGGGAGCGGAGGCGGGAAGCGCCTCGCCGAGGAGCTGGAGGTGCCGCTGCTCGGAGAGATCCCGCTTTACCCCGCAATCCTCGAAGGCGGCGACCGGGGCGAGCCAATCGTGGTCGGCGAGCCGGACGCGCCGGCAGCGCAGGCTCTATTCGAGCTTGCTGGACGCCTGAGAGGGCTGCTCCCCAGTCGCGATACGGCCCGCGTAGACGCTGCCCTTGAGTGAAGCGGTGGACCCGGTGCCGTGGTGCAGCTCAGAATTGAGCTCCCCGCCGATGAGGATCACAACGGACACCACGTACATCCAGGTGAGGAGCATGATCACCGCTCCGATTGTGCCATAGGTCTTGTTGTACGATCCGAAATGCTGCACGTACAGGCGGAACACGAGCGTCGCGGCGACGAACAGGATCGCGGCAACGATCGAGCCCACGAGCACGTGTCGCTTGTTCTGCCTGACGTGCGGGAGCAGCGCGTACAGCACGTAGAAAAATGCCACGAGCAAGGCGACCGCCAGGGGGAACTGGACGATAGCCCAGATGTCGGCGGCGGCTCCGAAACCCATATAGGTGCGAGCGTAGTCGACGATGTCGTCACCCGCGAGGAGAATCGCGGTAACCAGGCTGATGATGAGTGCCCACCCGACGAGCACACCGAGAGCAAGGAGTCGCTGCTTCCACCACGGGCGATCATCCTTCACGTCGTAAGCGGTGTTGAGCGCTTCCATGAACGCGGTGAAGATGTTGGAGCCGGACCAGGCGGCCAACAGCGCGCCCACCGAAATCAATCCCGGGGCGTTCTCGGCGAAGGCGATGTCGCTGATGACGGTTGACAGCAGGGCCATCGCTTCGGGGGGAACCAACCCGGCCAGGCGCGCGAGAAGGTTCGTGACAATCTGCTGCTTGTCGCCGAGGAGGCTGAGCATCGGCGCAATGAACAGGAAGAGCGGAAACAGCGAGAAGAAAAAGTTGTACGCGGTCCGTGCCGCCATTCCGAGGACATTGTCCTCGAGCGATTCACTGATCGTTTTCCGCGCCAGCTCGGATACGCGGTAGCCCTGGATTATCATGGGGGCCTGCGGGGCAAGCCGCAGGCCA
>JBDSRC010000229.1:0-3722 GCA_039929505.1 Gemmatimonadaceae bacterium | reverse complement strand
CGAACTTCTACGAGCCGGCCGCGGCCTGACCGAGCTTGCTGTCGAAGCTCGGGCGGAAAACTCCGCACACGACTCCGAGAACGGAGAAGTCGGTACCAGGCGTGACCACGATCTCACGCTCGGCCGGGTTCGCCGGCTCGAGAACGACGTTGCCGCCGCGGTGGGTGTAGACCTTGACCGTTGCCTCCTCGCCGAGGCGCGCGGCGATGACGTCCTGCTCCCTCGCTTCGGCCCGGGGATTGATCATCACGTAGTCGCCGTCGCTGATGCAGCGACCGACCATGCTGTCACCCTTTACCCTGAGGAAGTAGACGTCCTCGGAAGGAGTGAAACGCCGGTCGATGGTGATAAAATCCTGACGGTCCTCGGGGAGCAGCGCCGGCTCACCCGCATGAATCCTTCCGTAAAAAGGCACTGGCTGCGTCCTGAGCGCGCCGCCGAAACCGAGGAGGTTGACGCCGCGGGAGCGGGCAGGATCTCTCTCGATGTATCCCTTCTTCGCGAGCGACTGGAGCAGATCCGAGACGGTCTTCGTCGATTTGATCTTGAATTCCTTGCCGATGTCCCGAATGCTGGGCTGGTAGGTGTTCGCAGCCGTGAAATCAAGCAGGTAGTGGTACACCGAGCTTTCGATTTTTGTGAGGTGCTCGGCCATGGTGACGTTCCGATTGGAGGGAAGGCCGGAGCCGGCGGGGGATCCGCTCGGCAACCGGCCATAACACAGTAATTTGGGTCCGAAATCGGAGTCGGTCAACACTTTTTGACTTGAGTCAGGCCGGTGCAGCCAGCGTTCGGAGGGCGGCGTCGATCCTATCGAGGCTGAGCTCCCGGCCCATTTGGATGAGCATCTCGAAGATGCCGGGACTCACGCTCAGCCCAGTTAAGGCCACGCGGAGGGGCTGGAACACCTTGCCGGCGGCAACGCCTTGTGCGTCCGCAACCGCACGCAAGCGGCTTTCGAGCGTCACTGCCTCCCAGTCAGGAGCGGCCGCCAGCGCGTCGCGTGTCGCCTGGAGCAGGGCCGCAGCCTGCGCCGGGTCCTTCCAGTTTTTCGCCACCGCGGCGGGGTCGTACTCAATGGTCGGAAGAAAATAGGGTCCCGCCTGACGGACGATGTCGTCCAATGTTCTCGAGCGAATCCTCAGCAAGTCGAGAAGCCGGAAGTACCAATCCCTTCGCTTCCCTAGCTCCGCTTCCGACGCCAGGCCGGCGGCGACGATCAACGGTGTAACGCGCGGCTCCAGCTCGGCGAGCGGAATCATGGAAAGATGCTGACCATTCATCCACTCGAGTTTCTGCGGATCGAAGATGGCCGCCTTCCTCTGCAATCCCTCTACGCCGAACAGCTCGACCATCTCCTCGAGCGTCATCACCTCGCGGTCTCCGCCCGGCGACCAACCGAGGAGCGCGAGGAAATTGAGCATCGCGCCGGGCAGCAGACCCAGGTGCTGGTAGTCCCCCACGGCAGTCGCACCATGACGCTTGCTCAATTTTTTCCCGTCCATTCCGTGGATCATCGGAAGGTGCGCGAAGGTCGGCAGGCTCGCGCCGAGGGCGCGGTACAGGAGAATCTGCTTCGGCGTGTTTGAGATGTGGTCGTCGCCACGCATCACGATCGTTATTCCCATCGCGATGTCGTCGGACACCACAGCCATGTTGTAGATCGGAGTGCCGTCCGAGCGGAGGATCACGAAGTCCTCGATGTCCTTGTTCGGAAAGGCAATCCGTTCGTGGACGAGATCGTTCCACTCAGTCGTTCCTTCGGGCACGCGGAAGCGGACGACGCTGGGCTCGCCGGCGGCAACGCGCCGCGCTACTTCGCCCGCGTCCAGCCGATCGCACCGCCGATCGTACTTGAAAGCTTCCTTTCGCGACTCGGCTTCGCGACGCCGCGCGTCGAGCTCCGCGGGGGTGCAGAAGCAGCGGTAGGCAGCACCTGTCTCGAGCAGCCGCTTCGCATCGGCTTGATGGCGGACGAGATTGGCGCCCTGATAAACCACCTCTCCATCCCATCCGAGTCCGAGCCACTCGAGACCGTCGAAAATCGCACGCGTGCTTTCGTCGGTGCTGCGCGCCTTGTCGGTGTCTTCGATGCGGAGCAGGAACTCGCCACCGAATTTCTTCGCGTACAGCCAGTTGTATAGCGCGGTGCGCGCGCCGCCGACGTGGAGGTAGCCCGTAGGAGAAGGTGCGAAGCGGAGGCGCGGCTTGGTACGCTCAGTCATATCGGCGGATCAGGAGAATTCGAGCCACGAAGAAAAAAGCGGGCCCCATCGGGACCCGCCGAACGGAGAGAGAGGGATTCGAACCCTCGATACGCGTTTCCGCGTATGCCGGTTTAGCAAACCGGTGCCTTCAGCCTCTCGGCCATCTCTCCAGAATAGTGCAACCTATTGTGTGAAGATACCTTGTTCAACATCCATGAGACGAGTGCCGCAAAAACAATATCATGCCGAGAGCGCGCCCGACATCTGTATTCTCCGCAGGGAAATCCGCGCAAATTCACTAACGATTTCGTCACATTATGGCACCTACCCTGCAAAGCAATTAGGCAGGAATCAGTGACCAGAACCTTTAACCCCGCGACGGAGGAGCTGACGATGAGTTATCGAACCTTTGTCGACTCAACGGGGCGAAGATGGGAGGTCTGGCTCGTGACGCCGGCAGCCGCCGAGCGGAGAAGGGTGGATCGCAGGGCGGCCGCGGCAGGCACTTTTGGAGGCACGATGGATCGCCGCAAGACTCTGGAGCGGCGGCGAAGCACGTTCCGACGAAGTGTGACCGTCGCCAGCGAATACCACAACGGCTGGCTGTGCTTCGAGAGCGATGGCGAGAAGCGACGGCTCGTTCCCGTGCCCGTGGGCTGGGCCGAAGCGGGACCTGACCGCCTCTCAACCTTGCTTCAGGCGGCCAAGCGCGTCGTCAGATGCGGGCCCTGAGATAGTCGCGTTTCGCTTACCGGCGCAGGATCTTGCCGAGCAGAAACCCGGCACCAAGCGCGACGAACAGTGAACGGGCAGGATGCTTCTTGACCTGTTTCTCGACGCCATCCTTGAGCTTGTCGAGATCAGCGTCGCGGAGCCACTCCGCTCCTGACTCCATCCCCGTTGCGAGTGTGTCGCTCACCGCGGCAATTGCCGGATCATTGACGATTGCGTTGACGGATGAACCAGTCGATGCGGCGGAGCGTCTCTGCCGGATGGCATCGGCTCCGGCCTGCAATCCGTCTGCCAGCTTCGCGGGAATTCCTACGGCTCTGGCTTTGAGACTTGTACCAGGCGTGATCCCTTCGCGTGAATCTCCTTCCATGGTGATCCCTCGTTTGTAGTTTGCCGCGTTTATCGCCGTGGGCTACACATGCATTAGGCGCGCCGCAACGAGGACTCGGCGAGATGCCGAATCGTGTGAAGATCCGACGCGCGGCGCCGCGCCGCGCGCTGACTCTGCTCAATCGTGATCAGCTCGAACCGAACTGTGTGACCTGGCTGGCGCTGAGCGAGGATCGGCAGATCCGGCTCCGATATCACAGCGATTTTCGGGTAGCCTCCGACCGTCGGCGCGTCTGCCATGAGCGCGATGAGCTTGCCGTCGGCCGGAACCTGAATCGCACCAGGACATCCTGCTTCCGACATGATCGGGGGACTCGTGATCGTGAGCGCGGTGCCTTCGAGCCGGTAGCCGGTGCGGTCCGACGCCTTCGAGATTCGGAACTCGTTGCCGAG
>JBDSRC010000228.1:0-6660 GCA_039929505.1 Gemmatimonadaceae bacterium | reverse complement strand
GCCGGCTCGAGCTGTTTGTAAACCGCGGCTGCCGCCCGCGAGACCGGATCCATCGCGAGATTGGTGTACTCGCTGACGCTGACGAGCGAGTTCTTGGCGTCCGAGATGAGGGACGAGATCACCTTCGGGCTGAACTGCTTGGGCGGGATTGCCTCCCGCTCCATGATTCTCTTGACGAGTCCGAGAAAATCGTCTTCGTCGTAGATGGTGAAGCTCGGCGACCGCCCGACGTGCCTCGCCGCCGACCGAAGAATTCTGGCGCCGATCGCGTGGAACGTACCGCTCCACATTCCCTTCGGGTCTTCGCCGAGCAGTCTGCCGATCCTCTCGCGCATCTCGCCGGCCGCCTTGTTGGTGAAGGTGACCGAGAGAATCCTCGACGGATCGACACCGTGGTGCTCGATCAGCCGCGCGATCCTGGTGGTGAGCACTCTTGTCTTGCCCGAGCCCGCGCCCGCCAACACCAGCATCGGCCCCTCGTAGTGAAGCACCGCCTCGCGTTGAGCGGGGTTCAAGCCGGCAAGAGGCTCGGTCCGCTCTGGGGCGATCAATGTGTTGGAGTCGGGCATCGACTCAAGATACCCAATTCGCCTGGCGGCTTCATAGGGCAGGGTCAATCGAATACGACGGAATGCGGGAACGCAAATGGGAACTGCAACTGCGGAGGGGAACGGGTAGGAGGTGAGAGTGGGCACAGGGACAAGGCTGCAGGTCACTACGTCCCGACTTTCCTAGCTCGCCAACCGCCCACGTGCGCGTTGGCACCTCGCCCGACGGGAAAAGTCGTGAGGTCGTTACCTGCACACCTTGCACCTACGCTCCTCTCTCACCTCGTACCCGTTCTCCTCCGCAGTTGCGTTTCCTCGTGTTTCCCGCTCATCCAAGCACCATGTCGAAGGTAGCGCCCTTCTCGGTCTGCACGAGCAGCAGCTCCCCCCCGTGACTGTCTCTCACGATTCGCCGCGCGAGCGAGAGCCCGATCCCCCACCCCTTCTCCTTCGTCGAGAACCCTGGCTCGAAGATCTGATTTCGAATCTCGCGCGGAACGCCGGGACCGTCGTCGGCGACGCGCACGCGAACGCGCCCCTCGGGCAGCGCTCCGGCTGAGATCTCAACCTTCCCATCGCGGCCCGCCAGCGCGTCGATGGCGTTCTTCGCCAAAGACTCGAGCGCCCACTCGAGCAGCACAGCGTCTCCCTGAATTACCAGATCTCCCTGGTGCGAAGACGACACGGTCACGCGCTGCGCGAGCGTCGGGACCCGAGCGCGGAAGTACGTCGCAACCCGATCGACCAGCTCACCGAGATCGACGGGCTCGCGTCTGGGAGGACGGCCGATGCGCTCGAAGCGATGGGCAACCCGCTTCAGGCGCTCGAGATCTGCTTCCATATGATCGAGCGCGGCACCGGTCATCGGCTCCGGCTCCGATTCGCGAAGCAGCTCGATCCAGCCGCTGATGCTCGAGAGCGGCGTGCCCAGCTGGTGCGCCGACTCGCGCGCCATTCCGGCCCAGATTTGCTCGCGGTCGGCCCGCCCGCGCGTTCTGAGCGCGTACGCTCCGGCGAGCAGAATCATTCCAATCAGAATCGATTGCAGCACCGGAATCAGGATCAGTCCGCGGACCAACGGAGTGTTGCCATAGTGGACGGTTCCCAATCCCCGCTCTACAACCGGCGCGTTCTGGCGGTCCAGCTCTGGAATGTAGGCGCGGGTCTGCGCCGGCGTCGGTGACGGGCCGAAGGGAAGGTTCGCCTGAGCGGTGGGATTTCCCTCCGCGTCGGTGACGATGATGGGCACGCCCGATTCGCGGATGTGGTTCGACAAATCGAACAGCGCGGTATTCGCCGCATCCTCGCTGGGATCGTTGAGCCCGTGGTACACGCGGGCGTACATCGATCCGACGCGCGAGGCCTCCTGCCTGAGCTCGCGCACGACGCCGCGCGTGTAAACGACGTACCAGCCGAGCAGCGCCAGAACGCCGATCGTCACGAGTGTCACCGGAGCGAGCCGGCGCATCCCTAGGTTAGGCGCTCGGCGCCGAAATAGGTGCGGAGCGCCGCGGGAATGAGCACGCTGCCGTCAGCCTGCTGGTGGTGCTCGAGGATCGACGCAATTATCCGCGAGAATGCGAGTGCTGAGCCGTTGAGCGTGTGCAGGAAACGCGGCTTTCCGCCGCCCGTGGGCTTGTAGCGAATGTTGGCCCGCCGAGCCTGGAAGTCGGTGAAGGTGCTGCACGACGATACCTCGAGCCACTTGCCGACGCCGGGAGCGAACACTTCGAGGTCGTAGGTCTCGGCGCTGGCGAAACCCGTGTCGCCCGCGGCGAGTCGCACCACTCGGTACGGAAGCTCGAGGAGCTGCAAGATCTTTTCCGCGTGCGAGGTCAGCAGCTCCAGCTGCTGGGACGAGCTTTCGGGAGTCGCATAGCGCACGAGCTCAACTTTGTCGAACTCGTGGACGCGGAGAAGCCCGCGGGTGTCCTTGCCCGCTGACCCGGCCTCGCGGCGAAAGCACGGCGAATACGCGGCAAAGGTCATTGGCAGATCGGCCTCGGCGATCACCTCCTCGCGATACAGATTCGTGACCGGCACTTCGGCCGTCGGAATGAGAAACGAGTCCTCATCCCTCAGCGCATACATGTCTTCCTCGAATTTGGGGAGCTGCGCCGTCCCGGTCATGCTGTCACGGTTCACGACCACCGGAACCCAGGTTTCCTCGTAACCGTGATCGCGTGTGTGCGTGTCCAGCATCAGGTTCATGAGCGAGCGGACGAGTCGCGCACCCGACCGGCGGTAGACTATGAATCCGGTGCCGCTGATCTTGGCGCCACGCTGGAAGTCGATCACGCCAAGCGCTTCGCCGATCTCCCAGTGTGGACGTGCAACACCAGCCTCTCGCGGCGTGCCCCAGGTGCGCACGACGGTGTTCTTGTCTTCCCCGCCCTCGGGAACGGTGTCGAGCGTGATGTTCGGGATCTCGAGCAGGATCCGCGAAAGCTCGCTTTCCATTTCGGCCAGCTCCCGATCGAGCCTCGCTATCTCCTCGCCGAGATCACGGGACTGCTGCTGCAGGTCTGCCGCGTCCTCTCCCGCGCGCTTGCGCTGCCCAACCTGTTGGGTGACGGCGTTGCGCGCGGCCTTCCTCTCCTCGACCGCCTGAATTGTTTCCCTGCGCGACCCGTCCAGATCGACCGCCCTGTCGATGGCCGGACCGAGAGTCGAAAGAGCTCCGCGCCGGCGCATGCCTTCGCGGAGCGCGTCGACGTGCTCGCGCACCATCTTCAGGTCGTGCATTGCTCAGTCCGTAGGTATACCGGGCGCGAAGGAGCGGTATCCGCAGTTCGGGTCGAACGCCAGACGGAACTTGATCGTTCTGCTCGCGAGAAAGACGGTATCTATCGAGATCTTGGCGTAGAGATTGGGCGACAGGGCGAAGGTGCAGGCATCCGCTTCACCGTTGTTGTGCACAGCCTCGAGCACGATGACATCGCCAACCGATGCGACGATCGTGGAATCGACCTTGTATCCCGTAACGGGCGCCGCGGCAATGCTCTCGAACGTGCCGGGGACGATCTGAAGGCCGACCTGGGGAACGAGCGGGCCGAAGCTGACGACACGACGAGCGGCATGGACGAGTACGCGGTTGGACGCATCGATATCGAACGCGACGTCGAAGCCACCGAACCCGCTTACCGGCACGAGTGCGCGCGCGATAATCGAGAGCGCGCTGGGGTACCCGGGCGGGGTGCCGCTCAGAGCATACACGGAGAGGGTGTCGGTGAGGGTCTCCCGGGTCGCCTGGAGCTCGATCGGATCGCGGCAGGCGCCAAGAGCGAGAACGGTCGATAACGTCGCGAGCAGTGCGAGGCGGAATTTCATGCTGATATTAGGCAGATTGACGACGGCAGGAGTTGCTTCACAACAATACCGCGTAACTTACGGCACTTCAAGCGATTGCCATGCTTGGCCCGAAGGTTTACGCTTTCTGGGTCCGCAACCTCTTCAGCCTCCCAATGCCCAACATTCGAGATTTCACGAGCGCACTTCGGCAACGCCCAGGTGTCGACGCCGTCCTGGTGCTGGGGAAGGATGGACTGCTCATCGAAGGTTTTGCCGCACCCGGGCTGAACAACGACGACCTCGCGGCCCGGGTGCCGGCTCTGGTATCCGAGGCGGAAGCGCTCGGCAAGGCGGCGATGCACGGCGGGCTGGCAACGGCCATCGTCGAGAACGAGAAGGGATACGCGATTGTCGCCGCTCTTGCAGATGACACACTTCTTCTTCTACTGCTGAGGCCGTCAGCCGACCTCGGGGGATTATTGTTCGACGTCCGCCGCTACCGCGGCAACATCGCATCCCTGATCTAGGCGCTTCGTGACTGATTCCAATCCGCAAAAATCCCACATTCTGGTGGCCGATGATGAGCCACACATCGGCCGTATCATCAAGATGAAGCTCGAGAACGGGCCTTTCCGCGTGACGCTCGCATATGATGGGCAGGAGGCGCTCGACTTCGCGCTCGGAGAGGACCAGGTCGATCTCGCCGTCCTCGATCTCATGATGCCACGGCTGAGCGGGCTCGATGTCCTGCGCCGCATTCGCGAGGAGAAACGGCTCGGCACCCTGCCGTGTGTCATCCTCACCGCCGGCGGAGACGCCAAGCACGAGCGTGATGCGCTGGAGCTCGGCGCGACACAGTTCATCACGAAGCCGTTCAGCCCGAAGAAGCTCTACGCGCTGGTTGCCCGCCTGACCGGCTCGCCCGAAGAAGCAGGGATCATCACCGAGTGAGCCGCTGGGCTGTCGTTCTCGCCGGCGGGGTCGGCTCTCGCTTCTGGCCGCTCAGCACGCCCTCTCGTCCGAAGCAGCTTCTTCCGCTCGCGACGGACAAGCCGCTGCTCCGTGATTCGTTCGATCGTCTCACGCCCATTGTGCCGGCCAAACAGATTCTCGTCCTCACCAATACCGCGCTCGGTGGGGCATTGGCAGAGCTCCTGCCGGAGCTTCCAGCCGCGAATCTCATCTTCGAGCCGCAGCCCGCGGGCACGGCCGCCGCGCTCACGTGGGCCGCGCTGGAGATTGCCAGACGCGATGGAGACGACGCCACGATGCTCTGCATACACGCGGACTGGTCGATCAACGACGACGAGCAGTTCCGCGCGACGCTCCTGGAAGCGGAGGAGCTGGCGCTCGAGACCGGCAGTCTGGTGACGGTCGGAATCGTGCCGACCCGGCCCGATCCCGGCTTTGGCTATATCCAGCCGGGCCCGGCCAAGGCGGGCGGCGCCGCCGTCGTGAAACGATTCGTCGAGAAGCCGGATCGCGCGAGCGCCGCCCAGATGTCCAGCGACGGGTATCTGTGGAACTCGGGGATCTTCGTGTGGCGAGTGGCCGACTTTCTCACCGAAGTGAAAAAACACGCGAAGGAGCTGGCGAGAGCACTCACAACGGCTGCCAGCGCCGACGCGACGCAGTTCTTTGGCGCGGTGAAGGTACCGGTGTCAGTTGATGTTGGCGTGCTCGAGCGCAGTGGGAAGGTGATGGTGATGCCCGGAGAATTCGGCTGGGACGACATCGGTACCTGGGCGGCCTTGAGCCGTGTGCGCCCGCGCGACGATCTCGGCAACGTCACCAGTGGCGATGTCCACCTTCTCGATGGGTGCGATAACGTCGTCCATGCCGAAACGGGTACCGTGGTGATGTACGGTGTCGATAATCTGGTGGTCGTTACCCGGGACGGTCTCACCCTCGTGACTACTACCGAGAAGGCGGCAGATCTGAAGCGGCTCGTCGATTCACTTCCGCCCTCACTTCGCGCACCGCAATGAGCGGGCTTTATTTCTACGACGACATCCGGGCCAGGCAGTTCGAGCCTTTCTCGTTGACGCGACCGTGCTCTGAGATGAGAGCGGGCACGACACTGCTTCGAAGAAGGTGGGAGCTCGCGACATCGATGAAGAGCCAGGGATTCATCGGAGCTCCGCACCTCGCCCACTTCGAGGAAGGCGACGCGCCGCCGGCCGTCGCCGCGAACTCCGAGATCCCGGCCGGATCTGTCGTCGTCAACAGCCGGTGCGTGATTTCACTCGAGCAAAAGCTCGATCCGTTCGACCTGCTGATGTGTGAAGGTCTGGCGTGCGCGGTGAGACTGGCACGCCCCGTGTCGGTCTCCAGGTTTGCCGACGGGACCCTCGATCTCGGAACCATCCAGACCAGTCTCGGCGGCCGAAAGGTGACGGGACGCTGGATGAATGAAGTCTGGGATTTCATCGCGTCACTCGGCGACCAGCTCGCGGAAGACATCCCGCGCCGTGCGAAGAGTCTCGTGATGGCGACGCCCGACCTCACCGTCTACGGAAAGGGAGAGGTGTTCGTCGAGGGCGGAGTGGAGGTCGGACCAAACGTGGTGTTCGACGTGTCAGGCGGTCCGATTCTCGTGCGGAAAGGCGCAGTCATCTCTCCGTTCACACATCTGGTGGGTCCGCTGTACGTGGGCAGTGGAACGCAGATCCTCGGCGATCGAGTCGGGAACTCGTCGATCGGAGATTTGTGCAAGGTTCATGGTGAGCTGAGCAACACCATTTTCGTCGGTCATGCGAACAAGGGCCACGCCGGATTCGTCGGCCACTCGTACCTCGGGCGCTGGGTGAATCTCGGCGCG
>JBDSRC010000227.1:0-3816 GCA_039929505.1 Gemmatimonadaceae bacterium | reverse complement strand
GGCCGTTTTATCCCCACGGTACCAGGCCGTCGGACTTTCTTACCGTCTACGCCCGCGCTTTCCATTCGGTAGAGGTCGACTCGACGTTCTATGCCTCGCCCCCCGCCGCAACTTTGCGCGGCTGGATTGAGCGTACGCCGCGCAGCTTCATTTTCGCGCTCAAGATGCCGCAGGAGATAACCCACGAGCAGCGGCTGCGGGATGTCAGCGGAGCCTCTGAGGCATTTTTCGAGCGCGTTCGGGAGCTCGGGCCCAAGCTCGGTCCGATTCTGGTGCAGACCGGACCGGACTTTCACCCCGGTGAGCTGCCGGCTCTTGTCGAATTCGTCGCGAAAGTCCCAACCGATCTTCGCGTCGCGATCGAGTTCAGACACCGCGGCTGGATCAGCGACGGCGTGCTGGCCCTGCTGAAGGAGCGGAACATCGCGCTGGCGCTCATCGATGGAAGATGGATTCCGCGCAAGCTGATGCTGAGTCTCGCGTCACGTCCGACGGCAGACTTCGCCTACATCCGGTGGATGGGCCCCAACCGCGACCTCGTCGACTACTCCCGCGTCCAGGTCGACCGATCAAACGAGCTGAAGAAGTGGTCCGACGCGATCGAAGAGTTGTCCGACAAAGTGACGCACATCTATGGGTACGTCGCGAATCATTTCTCCGGTCACAGCCCGGCGTCCGCGCGTGATTTCCAGGCCCGCCTCGGTCAGACTCCCGTCGATCCAGAGCTGCTCGGGGAGCAGATGTCGTTGTTCTAAGGTCTGCCCTTCCCTGGTGGGGGGATCGGGAGAGGGGGGAGCGGAGCGTCTCCCCAGTCGCCGGCGACCAAATCGTCGATCCCTCCTTCACCAGTCAGATCTACCCCTCCGACCGAGCCCCTGCCAACTCTGGCGAGAACCGGGGGAGCGAGGAATGTCGTGACCATCACCATCATCGCGAGCGCGCTGAAGACCGGCGGGGTGATTGCTTTCGTAGCGAGACCCATCTGCGCGAAGATGAGTCCAACTTCGCCGCGGGGAATCATTGCTACTCCGATTAGCGCTTTGTTGCCGCGGAATCGCCACGGCGCATACGCCGCCGCAAACTTTCCGATTATGCCGGCGGCGATCAGCAGTCCGCCCGCAGCCAATGTCCGAGGATCGGCGAATGTCGAGAGCTGAATGGAGGCCCCGACGGAGGCGAAGAAGACGGGAACGAGAAAGTGTCCGATTGTAGTGGCCGCCCGCTCGATCTCGTCTCGTTCGGTCGTATCGTGGAGAACGATTCCGGCCGCGAAGGCGCCGAGTATCATCGCGGATCCGGCGCTGGCGGCGAGAGACGAGAGAAAAAACGCAAACGCCATCGCCACAACTCCCAGCGTTCCGGATGTCCGGATCGTGCGGAGCGATGTAAAGACCGGGCGCGCAAGCAGTTTTCCACCGGTAATCGCGACAACTATGAAGCCGATGGCAAGCGCGGACGTGACGATAATTCCCGTTACCGTCCAGGTTCCGCCGAGCACCATGCTGGTTACAACGGACAGGATGATGAGCCCGATGATGTCGTCGAGGACGGCCGCGCCGAGCACGACCTGTCCTTCCCTGGTGCTGAGCTGGCCGAGGTCCGACAAGACTCGCGCGGAGATCCCGATCGATGTCGCGGTGAGGGCCGCGCCGCACACCAGCGACGGAATTCGCTCGAAGCCGAGAATGCTGGAAGCGGTGAAGTAGCCAAGCACGAAGGGGAGAACGACGCCCACCACGCCGACAGTGCTCGCAGTGCCGGCCACTTTTGCCATTGCGCGGAGATCGGTATGGAGCCCGATCTCGAACAGCAGCACGATGACTCCGAGCTCCGACAATGCGTGTATGACCGGGTCGCCGGGATCCAGCATGCCCAGCACCGACCCTCCGAGCAGCACTCCTGCGAGGAGCTCACCGAGTACGGCGGGCTGTCCGACCCGCTGGGCCAGCGCGCCCAGCAGCTTTGCGGTCGCCAGCAGCGCGGCCAGTACGAGCAGCAAGTGAGGCATCGTGTGCGCGTCAGTCATGATCGAAGATGCTCTTCCTTGGCCGAGGAATAGTGGAAAGGCTACTGGAACTCCGGGATGGAATCCAAGTCTCGAGTCGACACGATCCAACGATCACCGAAATGTCTCAAAGAACCCGGTACCCGTTCCAGCGATCACCTCGCGATCGAGCCGTCCCGATATCCGAGCTGTGCCCTTCATCTGGATAAAGTAAGGGTTTTTTTCCTCAACGACACGCGCGTCGCCGGCATCTGCTGAAATTCCGACGACCTCGCGACGCTGGAGGCGCATGTCGGTGCCGATGGCGTCTTCGATTGACAGCTCGATGCGGAGGGTATCGCCGTCCCGTTCGTCGAACAAAACCGCTCGCGAGGGGACGGCGACAGCTCGTCCACCGACACTGATGGTCCGCCTGTCTTCGTATGATATCGCGCGCGGGCGGAACACTCCGCGAAAGCCCAAAGAATCGATGAGATAAATCAGCACCGGCGGAACCGATGCCGTGGTGTCAGGCGAATGGACTCTTCCGTAGAGAAAGGTATAATCGCCGGCTCGTGCGGCGCCCCATTCCCACGTCACGCCTTTCCACACGCCCCAGTTGTGATCGTGATATGCCTGTGCCGCTGCGAGCGTTTCACACACGGCATCGATGCACAGGTTGCCAGTTGCCGTCGCCCGTAACGCGGGGACCGTGTAGCCTGAGACAAAATCCCCCGAGCCCATCGAAATGCCGGGGAAGTAAGCGTGCGCTACCGGCGTTACCGTCATCGCAATATCAATGGCCGCCGATCCGCCTTCCTCTCTCGCCCTGGCGACAACACGATAGTCACCATTCGGAAGCACGGTCACGCGCGAATCGCCGAATACCAGATCAGCGCTCGTCGTCGAGAACCGGACATTCGAGCGATCGATCCTCGCCGCGAACCGGCGCGTCCGACCCTCCTGCTCGCGTACCGTGATCCCGACGTTCCCGCCCCACTCATCGCCGGTGACGTCTCCTCCCACGATGAAGGAGATGAACACCCAGCGCTTCCCGCTCCGCGATAGCACGTTGAAGTAATGCCACTCCGCCCAGGTGTCGCGGTTGGCGAGCGTCGTTGCCGGGATGTGAAAGCGATCGATCTCGTGACGCAACTCTGCCAGAGTAGGAGCAATCCAGCGCCGGTCGCCGTCGTCGTTCTGCCAGCTTCCTTCAGTGACCTCCGCTGCCGCGCCCACTGCTTCATTCGCCGCCGGTATCTCGCCCAGAGCGTGGACCACGTACACGCTGCCGTCAGGGACGCCGGCGTAGAGAATTCTTCCCTCGATTTGCGGAGCCACGGTCGCGATGTCTTTCCTGAAGCGCGGCTAAGCGAGGAGCTGCCGGTAGACGAACGACGCGCGATCGATCGAGAAGAAAAGTCCGCCGATCCCTCCCGTCTTCATCACTTCGACGTCCAACCCTTCGGGCAGCACCGTTATCGAGCCGCCACCAACCAGCTTTTCGTTGCGCGCCTGGGTAAGCATCGCTTCCCCAATCGATAGCAGCACGATCATCACCGCCACACCGACTCCATAGCCGAAGAACAGCAGCAGCGACCGCCAGGGCCGATATGCAATGTTCCGGAATGCGAGCAGCCTGATCATATCTCGAACGCGTCGCCGACGATTCTTCCGTCGCGCATGTGTATCTGCCGGCGCGCTGCCTCCGCCAGCTCCTCGTCGTGCGTAACGACCACTATCGTCGTTCCATCGCCATTGAGCCGCCTGAACAAGGCAATGATTTCGGCCCCCGTGTGCGCATCGAGCTCACCAGTCGGCTCGTCGGCGAG
>JBDSRC010000226.1:0-4243 GCA_039929505.1 Gemmatimonadaceae bacterium | reverse complement strand
GCCGATGCATCCTTCAGCACCTGGATGGACGTGATATCGTTGGGGTTGAGCCAGTTGATGTAGGAGTCCGAAACCGGCGTGCCATCGACGATGTACAGCGGGTCATTGTTCTGGAAGGAGCTGATGCCCCGGATTCTCACGGTACTTCGTGAACCGGGGGAGCCGCTGGCGGCGACGGTTATGCCAGGTACGGTCGCATCCAGCCGCTGGAGAATGCTCGCCCCCGTTTGCCGGGAAGCGCTCTCAACGTCTACGCTCGAGACCGCGCCGGTGATATCGCCTCGCCGCTGTTCAGTATAAGCGGTGACCACCACCTCTTCCAGGAACGCGACCGGCTCCATCCTGACATCAACCCTCGGACGACCGGCGACCGGCGCATCGACGGCGCGCTGCCCGACGAGGGTGAAATTCAGCACCGCGTCCGGCGGCGCCGCGATCGAGAACTGGCCGTTCGAATTCGTGAACGCACGCAGCTCGGTTCCCTGCACTCGCACCCGGACTCCCGACAACGGGGCACCGCTGGCCGAGGTCACGACGCCGGTAACCGGCGCCTGTTGACCAACTGCCGCTCCGCTGACGGTCAGCGCGAACAGAACGCCCATCCACAGCGCGCGAAGGCCGGGGACGCTGTTCAGGAATCCAAGCCTATCCGACTGCATCTTCTCCATGGCAATCCTCCCATTGGTCAACATGCTTTCCTCTTCGGGTGGGCGCATGGCCTTGCGGCCGTGCATATCAACGTGCTGTCGTGCGTGCTGCGCAGGCGGGAACTACGGACGGGGCAGTCTGTCCGACAGCATGTGTCGGGAGAGACTGACGGAAAAAACAATTTGGCAGCCGAGCGAAGGAACGAAGCAGCCGCGTACGAACCTCTCTGAGAGGAAGTCGGGTGAGCTTTCCTTTCCGTACCACGTCGCCGAGCCTGATTACAGAGAAGCGCTCGTAGCACTACCCTTAGTACGACGGGGCGTTTGAGTTGTCAAGTGAAATTGAAAAGTGGGCCGGCCGGTGGGGTGAGGGCCGTTTTTTTTCCGGGGCGAAGGGATCGAATTGCCCTTCTGCGTCCACGGAAACCCAGCGAGGTCGACCTTCTCGCAAGCCAAGCGACCTCGTCGTCGAATCCCAATTAGCTGGAGCTATGCGCCGTGCAGGAATCGAACCTGCAACCTAATGATTAAGAGTCATTTGCTCTGCCAATTGAGCTAACGGCGCAAAAAAGTCGCTTGGCGCGCCAGGAGGGAATCGAACCCCCGACCCACAGCTTAGAAGGCTGTTGCTCTATCCAACTGAGCTACTGGCGCGTAACGGAGCGTAAGTTAGCCATTCGGGCGAAACGAATCAATCGTACTAATCGCCACCGGATGCAAGACTCTCAGAGAGCACGCGCTGCAACTTGCGCGTGAGCTCGCCCGGTTTTCCGTCACCGACGAATCTCCCATCGAGCTGCACGATGGGCATCACGTCGGTAGTGGTGCCAGTGAGGAAAAGCTCCGACAGGCCGGGGATCTCGTCAACGTCGATCGGAGTTTCGTTGAGCTCGATCCTGAGATTGGCGGCGAGGTCGCGGAGCACAGACCGTGTGATGCCCGGGAGGATGTGGTTGTCGCACGGGTGGGTGCGAAGCGTTCCATCCAGCACGCCGAAGAAATTCGTTTTGGATCCTTCGGTGACTGCTCCGTCGCGAATCAGCATCGCCTCGAACGCTCCCTGCTCCTTCGCCGCCTGCGATGCGAGCACGTTCGGCAGGAGATTGAGCGTCTTGAGGTCGCAGCGGCCCCAGCGCAGATCGGGATGGGTGATCGCCGCCGCACCGCGCTCGGAAAGTTCGGTGAACGGAGTGAACGGCGCTACCGAGATGTAAACCGTCGGTGGGGTTTCGGCGGGCGGAAAATAGTGAGCGCGCGTCGTCGCGCCACGCGTGACCTGAATGTAGAGCGTCGCTTCCTGCTCGAGCAGTCCGTTGTCTCGCAGCAGCTGCCCGCCGATCTCGACGAATCGCGAAGGAGAATCGTCGCCGCCAAGCGAGATCCTGATCCCTTTCAGGCTGCGTTCCAGCCGCTCGTTGTGGAAGCGCGTCGCGAACAGCCGTCCGCGAATGGAGCGCACGACTTCATAGACTCCGTCACCGAACACGAAGCCGCGGTCCTCGACGGATACCACCGCCTCGGCCCGCGGAACGAACCTGCCGTTCACATAGACGACGTCTTTCTTCAACCCGTTTTCACACCGGTCGCGCTGTATTCACAGCCGTTGCCACTGAACACCGGTGTAAGTCCGGGGTCAGGATCGGTGACCGTCCCACCGGTGAAGTTACCGGCTGCCGTCAGAGTGCCGCGCAGCTCCATGCCGGACGAGGTGTTCGTCGCCGAGGCGTAGAGGGTAAGGTTGGTCAGGCCGCTGCTGAACGTGACGGTCCCGTCTAGTGCGCGCACTGTCGCAGACGGCGAGGCACGCCAGGTACTCGTTGCCGTCGTGAGCGTGCCGTTGTTGATGACGTCGAGGCGCAGCAGGAGAATCTGATTGTCCGGCAGCGAGCCTCCGGTACAGGAGAGCGTCGTCGTCCGCCGGAGCGTGATCGTCCAGTCTCCTGTCGCCTGAAGCTGGGTAATTGCGCCGCCACCCCCTCCGGGACCGCCAACGCCACCAATTGGATCGGTGGTGGCGTCGCAACCAGTCGCGAGGGCCGCGAGTGCTGCGACGTACACGATTCGCTTCACATCTCCTCCGGGAGGCCGTTTCCTTTCACTAAAGGTAAATTGTTGTATCGCATTTCGTACATGGGCGTTGGAGGCACCATGCCGGAAGCAACGCAAGTGCTCGCTTCAGGTTCAGCACGCTCGACCAGCGGACCGTTGCCACGCACGCTGGGAGCAGTCGCGCTCCTGGACGGAATATTCGCTCTCACAGTCGTGGTGCTCGGATCCCCGTCGTGGATCCTGCTCGGGAGCCTGCTGGTGGTGTGGATCGTATGCGGATGGGCGATATACTTTCGCCCGCGTCCCCGACAGCCGCTGATCGCCGCACTGGGGTCCGTGTTGCTGTGGTCGGCCGCGCTCGTAGCGTTGGCGGTGCTCACCGGCGTCTATCTGCTGGCGCTCGGACCGAGCTGGATATTGTAAAAAGTTACTGAGTCGGGGCGCCCGGATTTGAACCGGGGACCTCCTGCTCCCAAAGCAGGCGCGATACCGGGCTACGCTACGCCCCGAAGCAGCACCCAAGTTATCATATCCGGCCTTCGGCACGCAACGCGGCGACGAGAGCACTGAACGCCTGGCTGCGGTGGCTCACGCACGCCGTCTGTTCGATCGTCAGCTCGGCGAAGGTTCCGCCGACCGCGGGCGAATCGAAGTATTGATCGTAGCCGAATCCGCCGCTCCCTCTCGGCGCGTCCAGCACAACACCTTGTACCTCCGCACGCCGGATCATCTCGCCGGCTGAATCCTTGAACGCAGCGACGCACACGTATTGTCCGGCATTGGTGAAGCGCGAAGGATGGGCACTGCGAGCTTCGCGCATGCGCTCGAGGAGCTTCTCGTTGTTCGCCGTGTCGAGCGCTTTCCCACTGAGGTCGGATCGGCCCGACCAGCGCTTGCTGGTCACTCCGGGCTGTCCGTCAAGCACGTCGACGGCAAGCCCCGAATCGTCGGCAAAGGTGGGAAGCCCGCCGGCGAGATCGTAGAAGTAGCGCGCCTTGGCGAGCGCGTTTTCCTCGAAGGTGTCGAAGGCTTCGAGCTGATCCTCCGCTTCCGTTTCCGGAATCCCCAGTGTCGCGGGATCAACCACGTCGAGTGCGTGTCGCGAAAAGATCTGGCGGAACTCGCGGATCTTCCCCGCACTCCGCGTCGCGATCAGGAATCGGCGGCCGCTCACTCCGAGAGAGCTTTTCCCTGCGCCGCGTCGAGAGTGCGGATTCCAGCGATTGCCAGCTCGACAAGCTCGTCGAGCTGCGCGCGGTCGAACGTCCCGTGCTCGCCCGTGCCCTGCACTTCTACAAAGCGCCCTTCGCTGCTCATGACGACGTTCATGTCCACTTCTGCCCGGACGTCCTCTTCATAATCAAGGTCGAGCCGAGATTGGCCGTCGATCACGCCGACGCTCACCGCCGCCACCCGCCGCTTGACCGGCGTGACGGGCAGCTTGCCCGTGGCGACCATCCAGTCGAAGGCATCCACAATCGCAACCGACGCACCCGTTATCGCCGCGGTGCGCGTCCCCCCATCCGCAACGAGGACATCGCAATCGA
>JBDSRC010000225.1:0-6316 GCA_039929505.1 Gemmatimonadaceae bacterium | reverse complement strand
TCCTGAACCGGCGCTCCGTGTTTTGCCAGCTCGGGCTGAAGCAGCTCGGCGTTCATTCGCATCACGGTCAACACGTTATTGAGCTCGTGCGCGGAGCGGCTCGCAAGCTCGGCGAATGCCTGTAGCTCCTTCCTTGCGGCCAACAGCGATTCCTCGGGCGTTCGTCCGGCAGAGAGATTTTCGATCGAGAGGAGGATGCTCGCCTCGCCAGTTGTCGACGTCGGCAGCGTCTTGGCGCTGAGCCACAGCACGCCATGGCCGGCGGCCTGCTCGTCGTGAATCAGCTCAAAGTGGTCCGACCTGGATCCACCACCGCGCACTGCCTCGAGCATCAACCGCAGCTTCCCGTCCCAGGCTCTTCCGCCCAGCTCGTAGACGATCTGTCCAATGCATTCTTCGGGAGCGAGGCGGAACAGCTCGTAGAAGGATCTGTTGGCGGCGCAAACTTTCAACGTTAAGTCGAGCACCAGAAGTGCTTCGCCCCGGAATTCCTGACTTTCCATGTTTTTGCACAAAAAATTGTCGGTGGCCCTTTACATCAGGGACTCATCCGGCATGGGTACGCAACGCCATAATAACCCCCGGAAATACCCTCACGGGGATATGGCGCGCCCTCGCTAAGGCGCCCTCGGTTCGGCCAATGGCCGCCCCTCCGAATCAAGGAAGGTGATGGTGCTTCCGAGCCCGGAAAAGGCTCGTAGACCTGGTTCGATCATCTTTCGGTCGCCGACGACAAGAATCACCAGGCGTGCGGGATCGATCGCAACCGTCGCGACGCGGGTGATGTCACCCAGGGTCACGCGCTCGATGCTGGCGACGTAATTATCGAAATAGTCGGCGGGAAGGCCGTAAAGCGCCACGTCCCCCAGCCGGCCCGCGATCTGGGCGGGCGTCTCGAAGGTTCGTGGGAAACCGAGCGTCAGCCCTCGCTTGGCGTTCGCCAGCTCGTCCGCCGTCACGGGAATTTCTCCGCGGATTCCGCGCAGCTCGCGGAGAAATTCAGAGATCGATTCCTTGGTGACCGCGGTTTGCACGCCGGCGGTCGCAGCGAAAGGTCCGGGCCCGTGACGGTAGTCGAACGACGTGCGGGCACCGTAGGTGTACCCCTTGTTCTCCCGCAGGTTGAGATTGACCCTCGACATGAACTGTCCGCCGAGGATGTGATTGAGGACGAGCAGCGGAAAGTAGTCAGGGCTCGAGCGGGCGACGCCGACATGACCGATGTTGATCACGGATTGAGCGGCTCCCGGCCTGTCGACGAGATAGATCACGCTCTTGTCGCGCGCCACCGGCGGATCCATTCGCACGACGGGCGCTACTCCTGCTTTCCACCCTCGGAGCGCGAGCTCGAGCTTGGGTACGATCTCATCGGGCCGGACATCGCCGACGACGATCAGCGTTGAATTGTTGGGGAGATACCGCGTTGCATAGAAGGCGCGGACGTCCGCGGTGGTGAGAGCGCGAGTCGACGCGTCATCTCCCTGGGCGGGGCGGCCGTAAGGATGGCTCGGGCCGTACAGTATGGCAGGGTAGACGACCCCCGAGATGGCGGTCGCATCGTCGCGGCGCTGCGCCAGCGCCGTAAGACGGGACGCGCGAAAGCGTGACACCTCTGTGTCGGCGAAAGCAGGATTGAGGAGGACGTCGCTGAACACTCCGAGTGCCACGTCGGCGTGGCGCGTGAGCGTTGTCAGCGTGATCGTGCTTGCATCCCAGCCGGTCGATGCAGAGAGCTGCGCTCCAATCGCCGCGAGCTGCTCCGAGATCTGGAGCGCGGACCGCGTCGTGGTTCCTTCGTCGAGGAGATTGGCGACCGCGGTCGCGAGCCCGGCTCGATCGGCCGGGTCGGCGGCCGAACCCGATTTCACGACGAGGTTGACGGTCACCACGGGAAGCTCGTGGTGCTCCACGATCAACACGTCGAGGCCGTTGGTGAGCTGCCGGCGCTGGATCCCGGGCAACGTGAATTTTGGAGCCGGCCCGCCTCCCGGAAGCGCTGCCTCGGCGCGTGCTGTCGTGGCGGTGGAAACCGGCGCATTCACGGGAGCAGGCGTTGGCGAGGCGACCTCTTCCCCGGTCCCGGCCGCGACGCGCGGACGGTCTGCGCCACGCGCACCGGGATAAACCGTAAGCACCAGCCGCTTATCGGTGAGGTATTGGCGCGCGACCCGCTGCACGTCGGCCGGAGTAACCGCGCGATACCGCGCGAGGTGTTGCTCGAACCAGCCGGGATTTCCGCGGAATGTCGCATAGCCATTCATGCGGTCGCTCTTTCCCTGCACGGTCTGAAGGCTGTAGACGAACGCGGCCTCACGTACGTTGTAGACGCGGTCGACAGCTTCGCGCGTCGGCGGTTCCGCCGCGAGTCTGGCAATCTCACGCTTCACGACGGCTTCGATCGAATCGAGCGAAGCTCCGCGCTTGCCAGTCACGCTCACCTGCAGCGTTCCCGCGATCTCGCGCGAGAGGTGATTGGCCGACACGTCCTGCCCGATCTGGAGATCGTAGACGAGGGACCTGTCGAGTCGCGAGGATTTCCCTTCGGCGAGAATGGCCGCCAGCACATCGAGCGCGGCATCGTCGGGCGAAAACTGCGGCACCGTGTTCCACACCATGTAAAGCCGCGGCACCGCGACCTGATCCTGCATCGTCGCGCGGATCTCTCTCTCGATCACAGGCTGTGGCGCGACGACCGGATTCGTTCCCGGCCCCCGCGGAATCGACCCGAAGTGCCTGGTGACGAAAGAGCGCGCCTCGCGCGGATTGATATCGCCGGCGATGACGAGGGACGCGTTGTTCGGTGTGTAAAAGCGCCGGAAGAATCCCTTGACGTCGTTCATCGACGCCGCCGTCAGGTCCTCGAGGGCGCCAATGGTTAGCCAGCGGTATGGATGCTCGGGCGGGTAGAGCAGCTCAGCGATGCGCGCGCCGGCGAGTCCGTAGGGCCGGTTGTCGTAGTTCTGCCGCTTCTCGTTCTTAACCACGTCGCGCTGATTCGCCAGCTTCGCCTCGGTCATGGCTTCGAGCAGCCCGCCCATTCGGTCAGCCTCGAGAAAGAGTGCGCGCTCGAGATAGTTCGACGGGACCACCTCGTAGTAGTTCGTCCGGTCGACGTTGGTCGATCCGTTGAGCGTGCCTCCCACCGTCTGCAACGGACGGAAAAAATCGTCGTTGTAGTTCTTCGAGCCCTGGAACATCATGTGCTCGAAGAGATGAGCGAAGCCCGTCCGCCCCGGCGTTTCGTTCTTCGAGCCGACGTGATACCACACGTTCACCGCCACGATCGGAACCGAGTGGTCCTCGTGCAGGATCACCCTGAGCCCGTTGGGGAGGGTGAATTCCGAGTATGCGATCGGGGGGAGCACGCGGGCAGCGCCTTGGGCAAACGCTACGGCTGCGGAAACCATTCCCATGATCAGGGACGGCACTAGAAGGCGGGAGAGCAGCTTCATCGAGGCCTCGCGTGGGTGACGGCGGTCGGTAGCGGAAGTTAGCTCACGGCCACCTTTGAGCGAAGTCCGAACGTCGATTAGGGACGCGGCGCTGAACAACTCCGCTTTGAAGGCGCCTCCGCGCTCGTTATGCGACTAACACGCAATAAATAGGTCGCAATTCCCAGGTGGCCATAGGATCCCGGGCCGATGAGCTCACCCTCGGCGACGATGAAAATTTTCTTATACCCGTCCTTTTCCTTGATCTCGGGCCAGCCCCCGGGCGGTCGAATATCCCGCTCGGCAAAAACGACGTACGCATATCCGGACCAATCGGTGTATCCGCCGAGCTCGATCTGACTGAACTTCTCGCAGGGCGTAAAAAATCCATCCTCGAACCCGATGCTCCACACGCCCTTTGTGCGAACCTTCGCGGTGTCGACCGGGACATCCGCACATCGTTGCATGTCGATCTGGATATCCAATGTGTGTTTGGCGGCGGGACGAGCGTGAACAGCTACCGTTGTCGCGACCTTCCCGAACCACTGTCGGCGCACCGGACAGTAGACGCTGATTTCCTTCTTGCCAGGAGCAACGCCAGAGAAAGAGAAGCGACCGAGAGAATCGCTGCCGCCAACGTTCCGGCGACCGATCCTCAGCGGCGCTCTCTGAACAGGCCGTCCCGAGCGCACATCGCGAAGCGTTCCCGAGAAGGTTGCTGCGACTGCGCGCGCAGATGCCTCCTCCTTCGCCCGGGCGACGTTCTGACGGTGCTGCTCCTCGGCCGCTGCTATCGCCCGGGCAATCTGCGCGCAGGATGCGACACGCACGCGAAAGTCGAGCAAAGTGTCCAGACCAAATTCCGGATACAGAGCAGCCGCCGCGAGCATTCCCGCACTGGCATTTCGGCCGCGGGGGCATACAGCCGTCACCAGTACGTATCCGCTTGGCGGACTGCTTATCAGGAATCGGCCCGCGGAGTCCGTCCGAGCATCGGCCCAGTGCTTCATGTCTCCCGCTTCCGGCGACCGCCCTCGTTCATCCAGAGGAACATGATCGATACGGATCGCAAGCGAGGCGACCGGCTTACCCGTCGTTGAATCGCGGACCGTGCCGCGAATTCGCTTTCGCCTGGGATGAGGAAGCGTCGTCGAATCAATCGGCTCGTGAAGCATGTTATACGGGACCGGCTCTGGCTTTATGATTCCATTGCCGTCGGGGATCCGATCGACAACGGTCCAATTCGCGCCGATGCGCCGGAGCTTGAACGTTTCCCTGCCCGTATGCCCCAAGGGTTCAATCGCCGTATACCGCGCGACGACTAGCGCTGATGTCGTATCGCGGCTGAAGCCCACCCGTCCGAACCTTACCCAGCCCCACGCACCCGGAAAGCGCTCTATGAACGGCCATGCAGCTCGTCGGTGGAAGCGGACGTCCGTCATCGGCACCGTATAAGCGATCGACTCGGCCCTCCGCGACTGTTGATTGAGCTCCCAGAATGTTAGCGTGTCGACGAACGTGATTGGAATGCGGTAGCTGAATGGACGGATGACTGCGTTACTAACGCGTTTTGGCTTCGCGGACATGTCGATGTCGACGACACTGGGAAACGTCGTTTGTTGGATCACCACCAATAGCGGCCCATTCACGGGCGGAAAGATTTGATCGAGCACTGCGCCGTATACAGCACCTATCTGGCTCGGTGCATCGTTAACCGCTTTTCTCTCCTGGCCTGCCGCGGTGGGCACGAATGAAGTACCCAGGAGTAGGAAAGGCGCGCAAACCACCCCCCCTCGCCAAGCGCGCCCGAACCTGGTCTGTCTCACTGCTGGGAGTAGAGGAGCTTCGCCGAGTGGCATGTATGTAAGACGCCCCGATCGGAGTTTATCTACAAGATTGATTCAATCGCGCCTCCGCACGGAGCTGTTCGGTCCCCATGGCACGGGGTGCAAAACGGCCCACTCAAAACGAGTGGGCCGCATTTTCTTCGGCTGGCGACTTTACGCCGGTTCTTCGACGTATGCGTCGGGAGTCGGTGGAACAGGATCGGACAGACTGTAGTCATCGGTCTCCATCGGAATGACCTTGGACGGCGTCTCGGGCCGCGGCGGCTGCTCCTCTGGAATTGCGGTGACTGCCAGCACGATGCGGCGGTGAATCGGATCAACCTCGAGTACTCGAAGATCGAGATTCATCGTCTCGTAAACGATGTCCGCCGGGCTGTTGACCGGATTGCCGAAGTTGAGCTGGCTGACCGGTACGAAGCCCTCGATGTCGTTGCCGATGTCGACGACGACGCCCTTGTCCATCAGGCGCACGACCTTGCCGCGCAGCTCGGTCGCCACCGGATAGGTCTCGCCGATTCTGAGCCACGGATCTTCGGTCGCCTGCTTGAGACCCAGCGAGATACGCTTGTTCTCCGCATCGACGTTGAGAATCAGCACGTCGACGGCGTCGCCCTTCTTCAGGACTTCCGACGGGTGCTGCACGCGCTTGGTCCACGACATGTCCGAGATGTGAATCAGACCATCGATGCCGGGCTCGATCTCGACGAACGCGCCGAAGCTGGTGAGGTTTCTCACTTTCCCGTTGAGGCGCGTGCCGATTGGATACTTCTCCGGCAGCATCATCCACGGATCCTGCTCCGTCTGCTTCATGCCCAGGGAGATCTTCTCTTCGTTCGGATCGACCTTGAGCACGACCGCTTCGATCGCCTCGCCGATGGAAACGAGCTTCGAAGGGTGACGCACGTTCCGGGTCCAGCTCATCTCGCTGATGTGCACGAGTCCTTCGATTCCCGGCTCGAGCTCGATGAATGCTCCATAGTTCGTTATGGAAACGACCTTACCGGAGACTCGCGTACCGACCGGATACTTCTCGGCCAC
>JBDSRC010000224.1:0-7577 GCA_039929505.1 Gemmatimonadaceae bacterium | reverse complement strand
CGCCGGCCGCGGCCGTAACCCTGCTGCCTGCGCGCGAGCTCGCGGTCGATGTCGGCCGCGACCAATGGCAAGCCCGCCACCATCCCTTCGAGTATGGAGACGAGCGCGGGGCCGTGAGATTCGCCGGCGGTCGTGAATCGCAGCATGGGTCGGGGAAAAAGAAACGAGCCCGGCTTTTGACCGGGCTCGTTACTACTTGTACCCGCGTCCGCCTGGACTACGGGCAGGTCGTCGTAAACGTATTCGGTAGCTGCGCGATGACAACCCCTCGGGCGGTAACGCCAACCAGCACCAGCTGGCCCGAAGCAGTTCGGTAGGCGGCCTTGATCGGACCGATGATCGGGTCCTTGATCGGAATCGAACCGACTCTCTGGTAGCAGTTGGTGTCGTAGATCTCGATCAGCGGCTCAGAGGACGCCGCGAACGCGAGACGTGTGACGAGCGGGAACGAGTTCAGGCCGGTGTTTTGTGGGTGAAAATCGAGGCCGGAATTGGTGAAGCTCGTGCCAAGCACTCCCTGGAGTCTGAGCGCCGGATTGAGGATGTAGCTGGAATCGGCGCGGATTGCCGAGAGCGTGCCGTCGAAGTTGATGGCGACACCGGTCACCCGCGCAAACGTGTTCGCGATGAAGTCCGAGACATCGGCAGGCTGCGATACGCCGAGGTCGACAAATGGATAGCCTGGCTCTGGACCGCGATCGGCATCATACATCATGGCGCGGCTTCCGAACACATCGCCGCCCTCACCGAACACGGCGCGATGGAAGTCGCCGGAGCTGCGGACGAATGTCGTGTCGCGGAAAGCAAGCTTGTCGATGGTGACTACGGTCGAGCGCCCCGAGACGGGATCTCTGTATGGAAGCAGGACCACGTTATCCACACCATTGGCGTCGTATCTGACGACCTCGAGTGTATCACCGCGAGCGCCTCCCTGGCCGATCGCCTGCTCGAAGAAGAAGTGCGACGTGCGCACGTCTGTTTTTCCGGCGACAGTCGCGCCACGGGTCAGATTCTCGAACCTGAGCGTTCCGTTGCGGTTCGTGAACGGCGCTGACTGGCCCGACGTTGGTGTAGTCGAGTACGCGAGCACGACCTCGGTGCATGCGCCAGCCGGAGCGATACAAGTCGCGCCGAGGTACTGCGGACGGTCGCTGAAGTCGTACTGGGTACGCACCTGAATCGGCAGACCGCTGGTGGCGGATGTCGTGGTGGTGATCGTAAAGGCGACAATGTTGGGGAGGGCGTAGCGCGCCACTTCGAGACCGCTCCCGCTCACTCCGGCACCGAGACCCACGTAGCTGATGTTGGTGCCGCCCGAGTTTGCAACAAGGAGGGTATCTCCCATCAAACCCGTGCGGTTGACCGGCCACCCGGCAAGGCCCCAGGGGCGTGAGCCGACGATGACGGGCGCCTTGAAAGACGAATCGGCAAGGTTGAATACTTCAACCTGGTTCCGCTGGATGTTGGTCAGATACAGACGGTCCCGGCCTGGGTGATAAAGTGCGTCCGCAACCTGTCCGCCGAAGGGCAGGGCCCGGGTAACCCCGGCCACAACCGTGACGGTATCGATGCGATCGACGCCGCTCTGCAGCTTGGCGTACGCCCTCACGCCATTCGAGTTGACCGCGAATACCTGGATGTAGGCCGTAGTCGGGAACGCCGAGTACGGCAGTCTCATTGAGAAAGTGTGCGGCAGGAAGGTCAGCTGACCGTCGGATGCGAAGGTCTGCGTATCATCGATCGCTCCGCCGACTGTACGGCGTACTTCATAACCAAGCGCTGATATTCCGCTCGGGTCATCCGCCTCGACGTGGACGGTGTCGCCCACCTCGACCCTCAGGCCGTGGCCGCACTGGTTGTTGTACGCCTGATTTCCGACGCAGTACGCGTTGACGACCGGCACCGAGTTGATCTGGGCGGCAGTCTGAATCGTGATCGTGATGCTTGGGCCGACCGCGCGCTGTCCGAGAGAGTCTCTCAGGAATGGCGTGACGGTAAGCGTACCGGGCGTCGCGTTAGCCGGGATGCTGATGGTGTCCTGCATCGTTATCGAGTCGCGCAACGGGCTCGAGAAGAGCACTGAATCGGTGTAGACGACCGGACCACTGGTGCTCAGTCCGAGCGACAGCACCTTGAGCGCGGTCTTTCCCATCACAGTGACGAGGATCGACTTGCCAAGGACCGCCGAGCTGCCGGAGGTCGGACTGATGATTCTGACTTCAGGCGGCGGAACGTTGCCCGTCGCCATCAATAGTGTGTCGACGCCGGAGGAGTTTCCTGCTCCGTCGAAAGCCGTCGCGGTGATGATGACGGGGGTTCCGGCCGGAACCGACCGCGACGAGAACAGCGTGAACGGCAGCTGGAAGTTCGTGACGGCGCTCGTGAACGTCGTATCGAAGGCCAACCCCACCGCCCCGATCGCCTGCACGCGGACGGTCTTCAGTCCGAGGTTGTCCGATGCCGTGGTCGTGAAAGCGATCACGGTGTCGGGACGCCCAGTGGCGGCGGTCAGCGTTACCCTGGGCGCAATGCGATCCCGCGTGCCATCGCTCGATGTCGAGTCGTTGCACGCACCAAGGACCAGGGCAAACATTGCTGAGGCAGCGGCGTATGCTACGCCGCGCCGCAGCGCGGAAAGGTTATCTATGGACATCGAAGTCACCGTTAGCGGGTGGCTGGTGGAAGAGCCTGTGAGGAGCCGGGAAGCGGCGCGCCATCATCGATGATGTGGGGCGTCACAAGGATCAACAGATCCCGCTTCTCGTCGGAGGTGCGGGTCTGGCCGAACAGCCTGCCGATGATCGGCAGGTCTACGAGGAGCGGAATGCCGGACTTCGACTGCGAGGTCTGGGTAACCGTCAGGCCGCCGATGACGGCAGTCTCGCCGTCTCCGACGAGGAGCTGGGTGTCACCGGCCTGCTTGCCGAAGATGTAGCCTGCGTCAGACGAAGCGAGTTGTGCATCCGAGTTCTCGGCGTGCAGCAGCAGCAGGATCTGGCGGTTGTTGGTGATGTGAGGAGTGACCGTGAGGATGATGCCGACCTGCTTCATCTGAACCGTCGCACGCGGCTGCTGAGCCCCGCCGCCAGTGCCGAGATTCGCGGTATTGGCATCCAGAACGCGGATCGGAATTTCCTGGCCGACCTGGATCGAAGCCTGACGGTTGTCGAGCGTTACGATGCTTGGCTCCGCCTGAAGATCGGCGAGCCGGACTTCCTGCAATGCATCGAGGAAGCTGGTGAGCTGGAACTTGCCGAGCGCGGTCGAGAAGATGACGCTGAGCGCCGGGTTCGTCACACGCGAGTTCGCGTTGGCGATCGCCGAGAGCGCGTTCCCACCGAGCAGAATCTTGTCGCCGTCGAACAGTTGTCCGCCGCCGAGTGCGTCAGGAACACCGTCGCCGTTGGTGTCGACCGGCTGGAGCGTCGCGGGGTCCGGACGCTTGACGAGCTGACTGAAGAACTGGTCGGTGCCGGTGCCCAGGTCGTATGAAAGGCCAATGTCTTCGATGTTCGTTCTGTTGACGAAAATGATCTTGGCCTTGATTCCAACCTGCGGCGTGCGGACATCGAGGCTCTGCACATACTGTAGAACATCAGCGAGGCGCGAAGCGGTCTCGGTGATGATGAGTGTGTTGGTGGTGCTGTCAGCCGCGACGAGTCCACGGGCGACGCATTGCGATCTCTGATTGGCCTGTGACACGTTGCCGCTGCTCGGAACCTGCGCGTTGGCGAGGCAGTCCTTCTGCAGCAGCTGCTGAATAGTCGGAACGAGCGCGCCGGCGCGAGCGTAATTGATCGAGACGAGCTGCGTTACGAGCGGCTCGGACGCCTGGCGGTTGAGAATGTTGTTGTAGCTGTCGACGGTAATGATGCCGGAGATCGCATCTTCCGAGGCGGCGAGCCCCTGGCCCTGTAGAATCGCGCGCAGCGCGACGTCCCACGGCTGATTGCGGATTTCGGCGGTTACCGTGCCCGTGACATCCTTGCCGACGACGATCGTTCTGCCCGAGAAGCTGGCGAACGACGCGATGACATCGCGGATGTCGGTTTCCTGGAAGGTTACCGTAATGGGCGGCTGCTGCGACTGCTGGACCTGCGAGAAGAGCGCTACGGGCGCGACTGGCGCGGCGACGGCGCGGCGCTCGACGCGTGCCGGCTGCGGCTCGGGCTCGACTGCGAGCTCTTCGATATCCTGCGGCAGCGCGGTGACTAACGCCGTCGGCTTGCTCGTTACGTCGGCGGTCGTCGGAGCGGGGCGCCTGGGCGTGGCTGCCGGGACGGCGGCGTAGCTGGCGTACCGCGAGCTCGACCAGCTCGTTGAAGCGACGTTGCCGCCGGCGATCGCGACTCTGACCTCTCCGTCGGAGCGCTTCACTTCATATGGATGAACCCCGTCAAGCTCGACAACGACGCGAACGACGTTGGCCTTGAACTGGGAATAGCGGATGTTGGTGATTCCACCCCGTGCGACCTTGTCGTATCTGCGACCCGACATGTCGAGAGTGGCGCCCTGCAGGTCGATGACGACCCGGTGCGGCGAGCCCAGCGTGAAGTCCCGCACGTCGACAGCGGCGTTGACTCCGATCACGACTTCAGTCTTCCCGGAAGCCGGGACGACACTGACTGTGTGAACGGATGCAGCCGATGGTGGCAGGAACAGGAGCGCCGCTGCTGGCAGCGCCTTTAGAAAGCTCATTGGGTACGCCTCGTCTTGGTCGAATCGGCCGTCATTGCCAGCATTTCCTGCCGGCTGAATCCGAACTCTTCGATGGTGAAAATGACTGCCTTTTCCTGAATTGCCGCGACCCGCATGCGGCCCAGCGTCTGGCCAACTCGAACTCTGTACTGCTCTTTAGACGTGATATCCCTCATAACGGCAACAGACGTCTTTCCATTCGGGTCGAACGCGACCGCTACCAGCTTCAGGTCGTTGAGCAGCGGGCGGAGATCCGACGTCGTAAGCAGCGAAACGAAGGGATCGCGCCTGCCATCCGCGTCGTACTGAAAGCTTTCGCGGTTGATCAGGACTCTTTGCGTGGTGTCAGCCGCCGGCGCGGGCACAGCGCCCGGGCGGGTGGCGGGCGCTGCAACTGGAGCCGCGGCGCGCGACTGAGTCGCCGCGCCGGTAGCAACCGCAGCCACCAGGACTAGTGCAAAAGGAATCGGGAGCTTCATCGTTGCGCGGCTCCTGCCGGTGTATAGGGAGTGGTGCGCGCGACGTACGTCTGCACCTGAAATTCGGTGTTGATGAGGGACTCGCCCGCTTTCACCCTCGCCTTGGTTCTTGCGGCCGGGGGCTGGAGCCTGATCGCCAGAGTCACTGGAGCGATGATCCTGTTGAGCGATCCGACGTTGCTCAGGAACTGACCGACGGCGTGGTACCCACCGATCACGGCGAGCTTGTAGCGATAAGTATCGAACTGCTCGCCCGGCAGAACCGGCATCGGCTCGACGGTGGCGAGATCCAATCCGACGCGGCGCGCGGCGGTCGACATGTCCTCGAGCAGGGCCGGCACTTCATTGCTCCGCGGCACCAGCTGACGCATCACCCTCAGGCTCTGCTCATACTCAGCCGCCTGGGCGCGCAGCTTCTGCAGACTGCCCTGGGCAATGTCCGCGCGGGCCTGCTGATTGCGCCGGTCGAGCGAGTCGACGTGAGCCTGCACGACGGCGAGCTCAGCCGCCTTGGGCTTGTAAAGGAAATACCAATAGGCGCCGGCAATCATCACGGCCATGAAGCCGATAGCCGCCAGCGTCTGCTCGCGCTTCGTCATGTTTGCGCCGATAGCCATTAGCGCACCGCCGAGACTATGAGTGGAACGGTCTTGATCGCGAACGCCGGAGGTGCCTGCGTTTCCGCTTCGAGCGAGAACTCCGTCACTTCCTTGCCTTCGTTCTGCACCAGGTCCGATCTCGTGAGCTGCACGTTCTGGATGAACGGCGAGGCCTCGAGCGATTTCATGAAGCGCGTGAGCGCCTGGATGTCGACAGTGTGGCCGACCAGCCGGAATTTGATGTCCTTCGCCTGAGCGAGCAGCGAATCGGAGCGTGCTTTGAGCGCGCGCTCACGGTCAGCCTTCGCCTTGCTGGAGGTCGCGGTATCGGTCGGCGCGCGCCTGGTCGTATCCGCGGCGGCTACGCTCTTCGGCGCGCTCGTCTGCGTGATTTCCTTCAGCCACGTGTACTGCGGCAGCGCGTTGCTGATCTCGTACATCAGATGCGACCACAGATAACGCGTATCGTCGATCGACTTGATGATGGCGATCTGCTTGTATAATGAATCGCGCGCCGATTCGGCCTTCGACTTTGCGTTCAGCACAGCGCTGAACTGAGTTGAATCCTTGACGGCCTTCATCTCTGCTTCTTCGAGCGAGCTGGCCCGTGTCGCCTGACTGACGAAGAGCACCGCGATGACCGCTATCGAGAGCGCGGCAGCGCCGACGCCTCCAAGCAGAAACTTGTCGGTGATCTTTTCGCCGATATCGGCGAACCAGGCGCGAGGGTTGAACGCCGCGGTGCCGGTGCCACTGGTGCGCCGCCGCTTGTTCCCGCCCCCGGGAAGGAGATTGATCTCGATCATGATATTTGATTCTCCGGGGTTAGTTCTTGCGGAGCGCGAGGCCGATCGACAGCATGAGAAGCGGCGCGACCTCATCGGTCACAAGTGACTCAAGGGCTCCCGCGCGCACCTGCATGGTGGCAAGCGGGTTGGCGAGCTCGACCGGCTTCTTCAGCCGCTTACCAAGTGATTCACTCAGACCAGGCGTGCGTGATCCGCCGCCGCAGGTGTAGACGGCGCGCATCTGGCCGTCGCCTTTCAGCGAGCTGGAAAGGAACGCGATCGCGCGCTCGAGTCCCGTCGCTATCTCTTCCGTGCGGGCTTCGATCACCGAATCCAGCTGCGTCGAGCGGTCGTAGCCCCTGATCAGTGCCTCGGCGTCCGTAGCCGAGAGTCCGTGCTCGCGCTGCAGATCTTCGCGAAGACGGCGTGTGCCTATTGGAAGGTCGCGCGTAAGAATCGGAACGCCGTCGTCAAGGATGTTGATGTTGGTCACTTCGTGACCGATGTTGATCAACCCGACGGTGCCGTCCATCGCGGCCGGGTAATTGATTTCGAATGCGTTGTGAAGCGCGAAGGCGTCCACGTCCATCAGCGTTGGGCTGATGCCGGCTTCCGCCAGAATACGGAGCTTGGCCTCGACCAGATCGCGCTTGGCGGCGACGAGCAACACACTCATCTCGTCCGCGCCGGCGTGCCCATTGTCGTCCAGTATCTGAAAATCCAGCTCGACGGAATCGACATCGGGTACGTGCTGTTCCGCTTCCCAGCGCATCAGCTCGCGGGCCTGAGCCTCTTTCACCCGCTCCGTCTTGATGCGCTTGATGATCACATCGCGGCCACCAACGGCGGCGACGACTGATTTGGTGCTCGCGTCGACGGATTCTATTGTGCTGCGAATGACATCAGAGACGAGGTGCGGATCCATCACCTCACCGTCGACGATTGCGTCGTCGGGGAGGGGGGTGATCGCGACCTTCACGAGCTCTGGTGCGGACTTCGAGTGATCGACTACG
>JBDSRC010000223.1:0-3443 GCA_039929505.1 Gemmatimonadaceae bacterium | reverse complement strand
CGCGTGACTTTCTTCCCGGCCATGATTGCTGTTCTCCGGTTGTCGATCTGGTGAGTCAGTACTCGAGCGACGCGAGGTATTTGTAGCTGGTGCTGATCGACGCCATCGGATCGGCCGGCTGATCGTGCTCCACGAAGTAGTGTTGGATCCCGGCTTTCTCGCCTTCCGCGAAGATTCCGCGGAAATTGATCGACCCGCTCCCGACCTCGGTCATTTCATGGTCGATCCCGCCCTTCGAGTCCTTGACGTGAACGAGGGGAAAGCGCTTGCCGTATTTATGGAAGTAGGTCGACGCTACTCCGCCGCCCTTGGTGAGCCAGTACAGGTCCAGCTCGAAATCCACCAGCGCGGGGTCCGTGTTGGAGATCAGCACCTCGAGCGGAATCGTCGGAGATCCCTGTGGCAACGCGGGAGGAATTGGAGTCAGCTCGAAATCGTGGTTGTGATAGGCGAAGCGCAGCCCCGAGTCGCGGGCTATCCGGGCGGCACCGTTGAATTCGGCGGCGAGGCGCTTCCACGCATCGATGCCTCCGCGCTCCGACTCACCGAGCCATGGAATGGTGACCCATTGGTGGCCCGCCTGCTTCGCCGCGGCGAGCGTCTTCGGCCACTCCTTACGCATCAGCTCGATCGGGACATGGGTCGATGGCGAGGTCAGGCCATTCCGGGCGAGGAGATCGCGGATCTCCGCCGGTGAGCGCCCGAAGTAACCCGCGAACTCGACCTCCTTGTACCCGATCGCTGCCACGTTCGCGAGCGTTCCTGGAAGGTCGGCTTTCATCTGGTCGCGAACGGTGTAGAGCTGGAGCCCGATGCGATTGAGTTTTCGCCGCGAAGCAACGGCTCCTCCGCTCGCGGCGGGGCTGCAAGCGCTCGCCATTCCGACTGCCGCAGTTGCGAGTGTGACGAGAAAGTCGCGCCGATTCTGTGCTGTCACTGGAGTTGGGTGAGGTTGCCGCTAGTATGCTCCGCTGCCGCCGACTCCGCAACACGGCGGCAGAAACGCGAGCGACGCATTCATCGCTATCTCCCGGTCAGCTCCAAACGCGTGTAGATGAACCGGCCGTTGTACCCGAAAGGAGAAGCCGGTGGATACGGGAAGATGTCGAAGCCGTTATTGACGCTCATTTTGTCCGGATAAACATCGAACAGGTTTCTCGATCCAAGCGAGACCTTGAATCCCCTGATCGGGGCGAATCCCACCTCCGCGTCAACGAGACCCTTGGCGCTATAGGTCTGGGCATCCGGGCCGGAGTAGCTGTAGAGCGACGAGGTGTACCTCCCGTAGTAGGAGTACCGGACGAGGCCGCTCCACAACCCGCGAGTGAACTGGCCGGTCACTGTGCTCCGCCAGGCGGGACGCTCCTTCGTCATCGCCAGGAGCCCGCCCTCGTCGTACTTGCCGATCAGCTCCTCCCCTGTTCCCTCGAGTTCCCTCGGCAGTGGGATGCTGCTCTCGTTAGGAATGGTGGTTCGAGTGAAGTTGAATGCGGCATTGAGGCCGAGCGTCCCGCCAAGCGCGGCGGCGGTGTAGTCTCCAGTGATGTCGAGACCCCGAGTGCGGGAGTCGATGGCATTCGTGAAGTACTGCGCCGCTTCCGCCCTGGAGCCGATGGTGCGAAGTATCGACGCCACGCTGTCGGTGTCGAGGAACCCGGTGAGCACTATCCGGTCATCAACATTTATCAGGTAGAAATCACTCGTGAACGTGAGGTTCTCGAGCGGAGTGATCGCGAACCCCGCGCTAAAGTTGCGCGACGACTCGGCCTTGAGAGGGCGAGCGCCAAGCGCCCGCGCCTCGACCGAATTCACCGGGAAGATGCCGATCTCGAACGGTACGGGATTGCCGGTTACCGGATCTGCCTTGAAGTTGGTGACGACGCTCGAGTAGAAGCTCTGATTGAGCGACGGAGCGCGGAAGCCGGTGCTCACCGCCGATCGCAGCGTGAGCGTCGGCGTCGGCTGGAATCGCAGGGCCAGCTTGCCGGTGACCTTGTTGCCGAAGTCGCTGTAACGCTCATAGCGGGCGGCGATGTTGGCGAGAAGCCGCGGCATCAGATCACCTTCGAGATCGATGTAGGCTCCCACGTTATTTCTGCTGGCATCGGCTTCATCAGCGGGCCTGAAGCCCGGGAATACCTGTGAGCCAGAGGGGGCGATGCTCCCATCCTGCGCGGGATAGAAGCCATTGATGTACGATGCCGGCTCGCCGGAGAGAATTCTGTAGCGCTCGTTACGGAAGGCGGCGCCAACCGCGAGGTTGACCGGAGTAGCCAATCCGACCTGATACTGGCGACTCGCGTCGAGGCTCAGGATCGCTTCCGTCAGCCGCAGCTCACCGGCAAAAAAGCTTTGCTGGTTCGGGATTCCCGGATCGTCCGCGTTTCCGAGGATGCCGTCCTGCCCCGGCGCGCACGCCGATGTCAGACATGGACCAAGAGATGTGTTCAGCGTGTTGTCCAGCGTGTATTTGAAGCCATTGTGCCCGACTGTTCCGCCCAGGTCATACGACCAGTCGGAAAACAGGCCCCGCACGCCGGCCGCGCCCGACAGATCCACGACGTCAGGTGCGAATCTGGGAAGAAATCCGTTGGGATATATCTGCGGCCAGTTGCGCTCGCTCGACGGGGGACGGAAGTAGCCGAAGCCGGTTCCCTCGCGCGAACTGAAACCCCCGAACGCATACAACCCGGCGGAACCGGCGGCGTCGAGCGGAAAGTTGGCGGTGGCGAAGGTCATCAGATCCTTTGACGCGCCGTCGCCCCAATGGTGGTCGGGTTGCGGAATCGAGTTGTTCTTGGCGGTGAGCTGGCCATCGACTACGACATCGGCGTCACCGGCGACGAACATGTCCACCCCATCTGGCCCCGCACGGTTCGTTGGCTGCCGGTCCCGATATTCGGCGAACAGTCCCAGCGCGCCCCGGCCGAGCGGAATCCCCCAGCCGGCATTGACGTCGATGGTCCGCCCGTCACTTTCGAACGCCGGCCGCGAGCCGCCGCTTGGAAGCGCGGCCGGATTCTCCTCGCTCGTCATGTACTGGCCAATGTCCGCGGTGATGAAGGGGGAGAAAGCGCCCTCACGGATGACGACGTTGACGACACCGGCGATCGCATCGGAGCCGTACTGGGCCGCCGCGCCGTCACGCAGGATCTCCAGTTGTCCGATCGCGCCGGCCGGAATCGCGTTCATGTCGACTCCGCTCGAGCCGGCGCCCTGGCCCGCGCCGTAATAGTGGATCAACGCGGTGCGGTGACGGCGCTTTCCATTGATCAGGACGAGGGTGTGGTCCGGACTGAGCCCGCGCATGGTGAAGGGGCGCACGATCTCGGTGGCGTCGGAAACGCTCTGCCGCGGAAAATTCACGGAGGGCGCGAGCTGCGAAAGTATCTGAGAGGTCTCGGATGTGCCCTGCGCACGAATGTCGGCCGCGGTGAAGATGT
>JBDSRC010000222.1:0-4213 GCA_039929505.1 Gemmatimonadaceae bacterium | reverse complement strand
GAACATTTCTCCAAGAGCCTGATGAACAAGTTTCTGCACGAGCCAAGCGTCCGACTGCGGGCGGCGGCCGCCAACGGCCGCGGTCTCGGAGTGGTCGATGCCGCGCGATACCTCTTCGCTCTGGAGCGAAGAGGGGCCGACGCTCCGCCCGACGACGACAAGGGCGCCGATCGTGGCTAACAAGATTCTCATCACCGGCGGCGCCGGATTCATCGGCTCGCACGCCGCCGACCTCTTTCTCTCCGAGGGCTGGGACGTCAGCGTGGTCGACGATCTCTCCGCGGGCAACCGTGAAAACGTGCCCGCGAAAGCACGGTTTCACGAGCTGAGCGTCACCTCGCCGGACTTCGCGAAGGTGGTGCGCGATGGGAAGTTCGACGCGGTGGCACACCTCGCGGCGCAGATGGACATCCGGAAGAGCGTGGACGATCCGATGTTCGATGCCACGAGCAACATCATCGGCACGCTCAACCTGATGGAAGGAATCCGCGCCGGTGGTGCGCGCACTCTTACGATGTTTGCGTCTACTGGTGGAGCTCTGTACGGGGACACTGGCAAGCCACCCAACCACGAGACGAGTGTGAAGGATCCCGAATCGCCGTACGCCGTCTCCAAGCTGAGCTGCGAATACTATCTCGCCTTCTACGGACGGATTCACGGCGCCGAGGCGGTTACGCTCCGCTTTGGAAATGTCTACGGGCCGAGGCAGGATCCTCACGGCGAAGCGGGAGTGGTCGCAATCTTTTCCGCACGCATCATTCGCGGCGAGGCGCTGACGATCTTCGGCGACGGGCTGCAGACGCGCGACTACGTGTATGTCGGTGATGTCGCGCGCGCGATTTTCATGGCAGCTACCAAGCCGCTACCGGTTAAGGGAGGTATCGACGCCCGCGCCTTCAACATCGGAACGGGCCGCGGCACGAGCGTCATCGAGCTGGCGAAGCTTCTTCAGGCGGCGGCCGGCAGCAACTCCGCCGTTACGTTCGGTCCCCACCGGCCGGGAGAAGTTCAGGACTCCTTCCTTGCTTGCGCGAAGGCGCACGAGCTGTTGGGCTGGAAGCCCGATGTCACGCTGTCCGAGGGACTCAAAAAGACCTTCGCCTGGTTCGCCCAACACTCTCGTGGGGCCGCGGCTTGATCGCGCAGCTGCTGTGGCTCCAGCTGACGGAAGCGATTCCAACATCCCCCGCCGAGCTCGTCACCGCTTCGTCCGGCGCGACAAAAATCGTCCTCGTCTCGCTCGCCGGACTGTCGCTGGTGAGCTGGTGGATCATCTTCGCGAAATGGTGGGAGCTGCGCAAAGCCTCCCGGATCACCCGCTCGTTCGCCCATGATTTTGCGGGAGCGCATACGGTCGAGCGCGCCGCACAGATGGCGCGGAGCGGGAGCGGGCCGCCCGCGACGATCATGGAGCGGGCGATGCGATTCATCGAGGAGACGACTCCCGCGCTTTCGGGAACGGCCGAGCGAACGGCGAGATTCAGCGGCTCGCAGGTGGAGGCGCTGCGCCTCGTTCTCGACGCCGAGACGACGGCGGAGCGCGATCGCCTGAGCCGCTGGGTGCCTTCACTGGCCACCATCGGGTCTGTCAGTCCACTCATCGGACTCCTCGGCACCGTGCTCGGAGTCATCGACGCTTTCATCGGAATCGCAGCGAAGGGCTCTGGAAACATCGGGGCGGTGGCGCCTGGCGTCGCTGAAGCACTCATCGCCACCGCGGCGGCGCTGAGCGTCGCGATTCCGGCGGTGTTCGCGTACAACATTTTCGCATCGCGTCTGAACAAGATCGAAGGCGAGCTCGAGAGCTTCGGGTCCGAGCTGATCGCGCTCCTTGTGCGCGAGGGCAAGATCTGATGTCGCGCCGCGGACGCGGACGCGACCGGCTGGTGCTGAACGCCGAGATCAACGTCGTGAGCCTCATCGACGTGATGATGCTCCTGATGATCATCTTCATGATCACCGCGCCGATGATGCAGGGCGGCGTGGACATCTCACTGCCGCAGGCTCAGGCACGCCCGCTCGAGTCAAAGAGCGGACTCACGGTTACCATCGACCGCGCGGGCTCCATCTTCGTGGATGAAACGCGTCTCTCACTCGCGGAATTCTCATCCAACTTCAAGGCGCTGGCGCAGCAGCGCGGACCCGGCGGCGTCTATCTCCGCGCCGATGATCGTGTGCCCTACGGCTCCGTGGTCAAGGTCCTCGCGATCATGCGCGCCAGCGGAATCGGCGACGTCGGGCTGGTGGCCGAGCCGACCGAGGTCCCGTGATCGCACGGCGAGAGACTGAGTCGCGCCACCTCGGCTCTTTCGCGCTATCAGCGTTGTTCCATGGTGTGCTCGGGGTTCTCGCGTTTCAGTCGCTGAAGCAGCCCAAGCCGATTGCGCTGCCACCGATGTATCGCGTGAACATCGTCGCCGCGCCGGCGGGTGAGCGCGCCATCGGAGAGGTAAAGCCGGCTCAATCCACGCTGGCGACGCCCGTTACGCAACCCAGCACGCCGCAGTCATCGATCAAGGAAATGCCTCTTCCACAGGCGAAGCCGGTTCGGAAACCGCCGGTGCGTGCTACGCCCACGGAGGCGACGGTGGCTCCGACTCCGAAGCCGGGCGCGGCAGCGCCGGCTGAGGCGAAACCGGCGCAGCCCGAGACGGAAGCGCCGCGCGCAGGCGGCGGTCCGGTCGGGGGAAAGGGAACCGACGTCGCAACAGTGCGCAGCGACGGAATCGAATTCCCGTTTCCAGGGTATCTCAACAACATTGTCCGGCAGATCGCGCTCAATTTCAAGCCACGAACCGACGCGAAGCTCAAGGCTGAGGTCAGATTTCTGATCCACCGCGACGGTTCAGTTTCGAATTTGATTTTTGTGCGGAAATCCGGTGTCTTTTCCTTTGACCTCGAGGCTCAGGGGGCAGTGGAGGCGGCATCGAGCGCACGCCGGTTCGGACCGTTGCCGGCCGGGTTCCCCGATGATGTTCTTCCCGTTGTGTTCAGCTTCGACCCCGAATTTCTGAGATGAAAATGAGAGCTCGCACGACAGCGCTGGCAATGATTCTGATCGTGGGTTTCGGCGTTTCCGCCGGAGCGCAGGACACTACCGGTGTGAGGCTCGGCCTCACCTACGCAGCGGGGACAAAGCCGGGCGTCATTGTGCTGCCGGTGCGCGACGATTACGACGACTCGCTGCGCGTGATCGTGCAGCGGGACTTCGACTACAGCGACCGGCTCACTCCAATCGTTCTCGACGGTGCCACGCTGAGCGGGTTGGTTCCGCCGTCGGGGCAGGAGCTGAATTACTCACTGGTCGCCGGACTTGGCGCTGCCCTGGTAGTGCACATGGTGCCGACCGCCTCGGGCCTTCAGATCTCGGCCTACGATGTCGCGGGGAAACGCATGCTGCAATCGGAGCATTTCCTCTTCGATCAGCGCGACCGTGACTGGAGATTCGCGGTCCACGGGATTTCCGACCAGATCGAGCATTGGGTGTTTGGTAAGCGTGGCATCGCGCAGACGCGGATCGCATACATTGCCAGTGGAACGCTCCGCATCGTCGACAGTGATGGGGCCGTAACAAAGACCATCACCACTGGCAGAGGGGCGTTGTCACCTGCGTGGTCGCCGACAGGCGAGTCGATCGTGTTCACCGTGCTCGGCAACACGGGCACCCAGGTGCAGCAGCTCGATGTGAGAACGGGGAGAACCCGCCGCATCAGCCAGATCACGACCGGCCTCAACATCACACCGATCTATCAGCGTGATGGCAACGCGATTCTTTATGCGCATGGCACCGGCAACGGGACGGATTTGATTCTGGCGAGTCTCGACACATTGAACGAGCGGCGCCGGATCACCCTCGGACGCGGAACCGACAATACGAATCCGTCATACAGTCCCGACGGCAGCCAGATCGCGTTCATCTCGGGGAAATCCGGACAGCCGCAGGTGTACGTCATGGATGCCGACGGCTCTAACGTTCAGCTGCTGACCGCTTACCGCCCCGGCGTGCGAAGCTATCGCTCGAGTCCTGACTGGTCTCCGGACGGAAGATTCATCACTTACCAGCAGCAGATGGGTAATTTTCAGATATGGATGATGGATCTGCGAGATCGCATCCCGAAGCAGATGACGAGCGAGGCGGAGAACGAAGATCCGTCGTGGGCTCCCGACAGTCGCCACATTGTATTTGCATCCACCCGAAGCGGGCAGAAACAGC
>JBDSRC010000221.1:0-3169 GCA_039929505.1 Gemmatimonadaceae bacterium | reverse complement strand
GGCACATAGAGCAAAGAGGCACGGTTCTCCTCCACCATTCGCTCGGCGATGAAATCGTTGACGCGGGATGCCGTCACCGCCCGATAGCGGTCGGTCTGCTCGTTGATCAGCTCTGGTTCGCGGAAATACGTCGCGAACATCGAGAGGCCATCGGCCCGCTCGCCCGCTGACTGGAGCGAAGCGACAAGATCGGTCTCGATCAGGGCCATGGCGCGGCTCACTTCTTCGGCGGTAACGCCATCACTCTGCAGAAGATCGATTTCGCGCTCTACTTCCTCCTCGATCTGGCTCGCGCTCGTCTCGGGCCTTGCGGTCACATCGACCACGAAGAGATCGGTGCCCTTGGCCAGACCGAAGTTGAAGGCCGAGGCTTCCGCCGCGACTTGGCGCTCACGCACCAGTGAACGGTGCAGGCGGCTTCCTTTTCTCATCCCGAGCAACGCTGCGCACACGCTCGACGCGTAGTACTCCGGGCTCCCGAATACCGGAGCGCGAAACGCCATGAACAGTCTGGCGAGGCTGACGTCATCGGGCACGATGGTGCGCAGGCGCTTCCCGAATACGGGCGGAAGTATCATCGCGGGTAGAGGTGGCTTTCCTTTTCCCCTCGGAATCGGCCCGAAGTATTCCTGAACAAGACTTCGCGCCTGGGCCGGATCGAAGTCGCCGGCGATGGACAGCACAGCGTTGTCCGGGGTGTAGAACGTCGCGAAGAATTGCGCCACATCATCGAGCGATGCGGCGGACAGATCCTCCATCGATCCGATCAGCGAATGGTGGAACGGGTGCGTGGGAGGAAATACGAGCTCCTGCAGCTTCTCGAGCATCGTTCCGTAGGGCTGGTTGTCGACCGACCAGCGGCGCTCGTTCTTCACGACATCGCGCTGTGTATCGAGCTTCTCCTGGGTCATCGCTGGAAGCAGGTCACCCATTCGGTCCGCCTCGAGCCACAGCGCCAGCGCGAGCTCGTTCGACGGGACCGTCTCGAAGTAGTTGGTTCTCTCCAGCCAGGTGGATCCGTTGAGCGTGCCGCCGGCGCGCTGGATCAACTCGAAGTGCTCGTTGGATCCAACGTGCGCGGATCCCTGAAACAGCATGTGCTCGAACAAGTGCGCGAATCCGGTACGGCCCTCGCGTTCGTTGGCGGACCCGACGTGGTACCAGAGATTCACCGCCACTATTGGAGCAGTGTGATCCTCCGACAGCGTGACGAACAGCCCGTTGTCGAGGTGAAAGGTTTCTATCGGAATCCGCATTGCCGTAAATTGCCCGCCATGCAAAGCCACTGGAACCCCCTTTGCGTACGCGCGTGACCCTGGCACTGCTGATCCTCCTCGGCCTCGTGTGGGGTTTGATGCTGCTCATCTGGTGGGGGCAGGAGCGAATTCTCTTCCAACCTCCGTCGTTCGCCGACTTCGGGGATGAGCCTGGTCGCGTCGAGTATCAGGCCTCGGATGGACAAAAGCTCGCCGGTTATCTGGTCGGGAATCCGGGGACAGCGCCCGGAGTTCTCATCTGCTTCCACGGCAACGCGGATCTGTCCTACTGGCAGCTTGACTGGGGACGCGAAGTCCTCGAGCGCACCGGTTACGCCGTGTTCCTGGCCGAATATCGCGGGTACATGTCGCTGGAAGGAACGCCCAGCTACGCAACGACAAAGCTGGATGCTCAGGCGGCATACGATCATTTGCGAAAAAATCTCGGAGCGGACGCCAGCCGGTTCGCCTACTACGGCCACTCGCTCGGAACCGGGGTCGCGGTGGAGCTCGCCGATAAGCATCCGCCGCGGGCGTTGCTGCTTCAGTCTCCTTTCACATCCGCTCAGGCAATGGCGCGGGTCATCGTGTCACCGCCACTGGTGCTCGCATGGAGGTCGGTCTCGCGGATTCATTTCGACACCCGGGAGATCGTGGCGAGGCTGGATGTTCCGGTTTGGGTTGCGCACGGAACGCGCGATCGGGTCGTGCCGGTGAGGATGGGGCGGGAGGTTCACGCCGCGGCGAAAAAGAAGGGCGAGCTGTTGATCGTCGATGGGGCTGGCCACAATGACATCGCCGAGGTGGCGGGCGAGGCTTACTGGAAGTGGATCGCGGCGGGGCTCAAGTAGTCTCCGCCCGCTCCGTACTAGCGGCGGGGACAAGAACGGGTACGAGGTAAGAGTGGCACAGGTGGTAGGTAGCTAGGTCACCGCGCCGCGACTTATCCCGCTATTCTGACAGAAACTACTCGCGTCCTCGCCGGTGGCGGTTCGCATAGGAGGAAAGTCGGCGTGTCGTGACCTCTCACCTAATACCTGCGCCACTCTTACCTCGTACCCGTTCTCCTCCGCAGTTATGGGTCTCCGCTCTACTGAACGACCTTCCCCGTCATATCCCTGATCGATATCGGCCCGAGGTTCACGGCTTTGAGCGTGGACTCGATGCTCTTCCTGTCCCCAACTATCACGACGGCAAGTGAACCAGGATTGACGTACTGCCTCGCAACGCGCTCGACATCCGCTGACGTGATCGCCTCGATGTTCTGCACGTAGTTGTTGTAGTAGTCGAGCGGCAGGCCGTACATGGCGACCGGCACCAGCGCGCCGGCAATCTGCTGCGTCGTCTCGAAGTCCGAGGGAAGCTGCAACTGCAGATAACGCTTCGCCTTGGAAAGCTCCTCAGCGGGAACCGACTGGCGGATGGCATTCAGTTCTTTCATGAACTCTATCAGAGCTGAATCGGTCTTCGCGGCGACGATCTCGGCGGACGCGATGAAGGGGCCCGCCGAGCGGCGCATGTCGAACTGCGAGCGAGCGCCGTAGGTGTAGCCCTTCGTTTCACGAAGATTGTTGTTGAGCCGGCTTGTGAACGAGCCACCGAGAATCGTGTTCATCACCGTCAGCGCGAAATAATCCTTGGTGGACCGGGGCACACCCACCGTGGCGATGCGGAATGAGGACTGCGCCGCGCCAGGCTTGTCGATCAGATATATCGTCGTGCTTCCCGCTTTGGGCGGCTCGGTGTACGTGACCGGTGTGACATCTCCCTTCTGCCAGCCGCCGAAGAACTGATTGACCTTCTGTTCGACCTGCGCCGGCGTCACATCGCCGACGACGATCAGCGTTGCGTTGTTGGGACGGAAGTTGGCCCCGTAGTACGCCTGAAGATCAGCGGCGGAAAGCCCGCCGACC
>JBDSRC010000220.1:0-2674 GCA_039929505.1 Gemmatimonadaceae bacterium | reverse complement strand
CGGGGTCATTGCCCGGCATAATGGCCTTGGCGATCGCACCAGCGATCAGACCAAGAACGATCCATGCGAGAATTCCCATCTTTCCTCCAGAATGGTTTTAGTCGACCGACAGGTATGAACATCGGTGCCCGACACAGGTGCAACCCGCGTACCATGAACAGTTGGTGACGTGGCGTCTCACCCGCGACGCAACTAGGATACGGCTGGATGACTCCACCCGCAACCCAGGTACCCGAAGACGACATTCTTGGCAAGGCATACGACCGGCATCTGATGCGGCGTCTGCTCGCGTACACCCGTCCGTACCGTGCGCTAATGTACGGCGCGCTCGGGCTGTTGTGCGTCGAAGGAGGCATTCAGGTCGCGGGGCCGCTGCTTACCAAACGCGTCATCGATGTGGCGGTGCCGGCGCGGGACATTGGGATCGTGATTGTGTCCACGGTTCTGTTCACCCTGCTCCTGCTGGCCGAATTCGCCCTCTCCTACACGCAGACCTGGCTCACCAGCCTGCTCGGCCAGCGCGTCATGCGCGACATCAGGATGCAGATCTTCGCGCATCTCCAGCGGCTGTCGGTGTCGTTCTTCGACCGAAATCCGGCCGGCCGCCTGATCACCCGCGTTACATCCGACGTCGAGACGCTGAACGAGCTGTTCACCTCCGGGGTCGTGTCCGGGCTGGGCGACCTTTTCACCCTGGTTGCAATCAGCATCGCGATGCTCATTCTGGACTGGCGGCTGGCGCTCGCTTCGTTCGCGGTTATTCCGTTCGTGGTGCTCGTGTCGAGCCTGTTCCGGAAGGCCGTTCGAAACACGTACCGCGACATCCGCACCAGGCTCGCGCGCATCAACTCGTTTCTCCAGGAGCGGCTCACCGGAATGCGCATCGTGCAGCTATTCGGACAGGAGCAGCGCGAAGCCGATCGCTTCGCCGGTCTGAACCGCTCGCACCTGGACGCGCATCTCCGCTCGATCACCGTCTACGCTCTCTACTTTCCGGCCATCGAGCTGCTGACATCGGTGGCGTTGGCGATTCTGATCGTTGCTGGTGCGTCTCGCGTTGAAGCCGGAGCGCTGAGCGTCGGCACGGTCGCGGCGTTCCTCATGTTGGTGCGCAGATTCTTTCAGCCGCTCCAGGACCTTTCGGAGAAATACAACATTCTTCAGACGGCAATGGCGAGCTCAGAGCGGATCTTCGCGCTGCTCGACACGGTCCCGAGCGTGCCCGACGCTCCGGCGCGAGGCGCAGTCCCCCTTCGTGCCGGCGTCGAGGTCGCATTCGAGGACGTGTGGTTCGCGTACGACGTCGCGCACCTCGCAGTGCACACGAGCACGGCGCCAGAGGACGCTCATCCGGAGTGGGTCCTCAAAGGTGTCAGCTTCACAGCGCGTCCGGGAGAAACGCTTGCCCTCGTGGGTCACACGGGAGCGGGGAAGACGACGATCGTCAACCTCCTGATGCGCTTCTATGACCCCCAGCGAGGGCGGATCACTGTCAACGGCATCGACATCAGGACGATGTCGCTGGAGGAGCTCCGGTCCCTGATCGGATACGTACAACAGGACATCTTTCTCTTCGCCGGCGATGTGGCGACGAACATCCGGCTGTCGAATCCCCTCACCGACGAGCAAGTGGTGCGAGCGGCGACTGAAGTCGGGGCCGACCGGATCATTCGCGGCTTTCCCCGCGGATACGGACAGGTCCTCGGCGAGCGCGGGGCTTCGATCAGCGTTGGTGAGAGGCAGCTCCTGTCCTTCGCGCGGGCGGTCGCCGCCAACGCGCCGCTGCTTCTGCTCGATGAAGCCACCAGCGCCGTCGACAGCGTGATCGAGGCGGAGATTCACGCCGCCCTCGACGTGCTCGTCGAGGGCAGAACAACGATCGCGGTCGCCCACCGGTTGAGCACCATCGCCAGCGCTGACGCGATACTCGTCCTCCACCACGGTGAGGTCGCCGAGCGCGGAACGCACGCCGAGCTGCTGGATCGACGCGGGCTGTATGCCGCGCTCTGGCGCTTACAGGCCGGGGACGACGAACCGCTCCTTCAGCGTGCCGGGTGATGCTTGCCGCTCATTTTACTGTCCGGTAGTTTGAGGCGTTGGAGGCAGCCGGGTATTTCTGCCTCCGTTGCATTCACCCTCCGGTCCTCGATCCCAGTGAGCTCCCTCTAGTGCACCTAGCCGTTGCGGCTCGTACCGACGTCGGCCGGATCAGAAAGGGAAACGAGGACACGCTTCATGCTTCGGCTAATACCTTCCGCGGCCTCTTCATCGTGGCCGATGGAATGGGTGGCCACGCGGCGGGGGAGGTTGCGAGCGAGATGTCGGTCGAGATCGTGACCTCAGAGCTGGCCGAGCTGAACGACCTCGAATCGTCCGACGCCCACGACAGGGTCACACGGGCCCTGCGCGACGCGAACCGGGCGGTGTATGAGCGCACTCGCATCGAGCGTGACAAGCTCGGCATGGGAAGCACGGTTTCGGCCCTCCTCCTCTCGGATACCCGCTACATCGTAGGCCACGTCGGAGACTCGCGGATCTACATGGCCCGCGACGGCCACATGACCCAGCTCACGCGAGATCATTCGCTGGTGCAGGAGCACGTCGATGCGGGCCTGCTCACGCCGGAACAGGCGCGCCGTCATCCGCAGAGCAACGTCATCACGCGTTGCATCGG
>JBDSRC010000219.1:0-5930 GCA_039929505.1 Gemmatimonadaceae bacterium | reverse complement strand
ATGGCAACCCTGCAGGAACAGCTTGGTGAGCTGCCGCGGTCTGGTGAAGCGCTGATCTTCCAGCTCGACTCCCTTCAGGAAAAGTTGCTCTTCGTTTCCCGCTCGGTCAGCGGGGCGCCGGGGGGCGTCAACCGGATTGCATCGGGCGCAATCGCATCGCGAGCGACGGCCATTCCACGCGAGTACCTGTTCAACGTGCTGATAATCGCACCCATAGTGATTCTCGTGGCTGGCACTGCTGCCTTCGTCTACTTCGGCCGCACCCAGCGACAGCTGATGCAGATCACCACCGAGGTTGCCGCGATCACCGACGGGCGGAGCCTGCACCGCCGCCTCGCCCTCAGCGAAGAGAGCACTGATTTCGCGGAGCTCGTCGCCACGCTCAACGCGATGATCGGCCGGCTCGAAACATCGTTCGGTGCTTTGCGCCGCTTCACCGCCGATGCAAGCCACGAGCTCCGGACGCCACTGGCCGTGCTACGCGCGGATGTCGAGCGCGCGATGATGACGGCCAGCCAGACGGAACGCATGGTCGCTCTCGAGGAATCGCTTCAGGAAGTCCGGCGCATGACCGATCTGGTCGAGAGTCTGCTCACCCTCGCGCGCGCGGATGAAGGACGGTTCGACATCCACAGAGAGCCCGTCGAGCTCCAGCCCCTGGTTCAGGAGGTGTTCGAGACCGCTCTGATTCTCGGGGAGGCGCAGGGGGTGACGGTCAACCTTCCGTTCACCGCGGACGTGGTGGTGATGGCCGACCGGACACGTCTACGGCAGTTGTTTCTCAATCTCGTAACCAACGCGATCAAGTACACACCGGCGGGGGGCAAGGTCGAGCTCGGCGTCGGCCGCCATCCCGACAACGTGACGTTCGCGGTTCGCGATACAGGCATCGGCATCGCCGCCGCCGACGTGCCTCACATCTTCGAGCGGTTCTGGAGAGCGGACAGGGTGAGGTCCCGGATGTCGGAGCGCGGAGGGTTCGGGCTCGGCCTCGCGATCAGCCAGTGGATCGCGCAGGCGCACGGGGGAACTCTCACGGCGTCGTCGCGGCTCGGGCGAGGGAGTCTCTTCACGGTGACGCTCCCGCTGCCGACGGAGCTGCAGCGCTCGTAACGTCGGACGGCCGCGTCCTGAGTTTACCGTTTACGCGTTGTGCGTTGACCGTTGATCCGACAGCAAACGCGAAACAGTAAACGCAACAGCGGTAGACTCAAGACGCGGCCGTTGATTCTGGCGTTCGTCTTAACCCTCCGCTAATCCTTCGCTAAGAAATCCCTCACCCGATCCTAACGCGCGCGCTATTCCACGCCGGGTATCCATACGAGAGGTTGAACTCCACCACTCGGGAGATGAGATGCTCGCACGTTTGCTCGAATCGAAAAAACAAACAGAGCGGTCATTTTTGGGCGCGGTCCTGAGCACAATCGCTCACACTGCCGCGATCGGGGTCGCCGTGTTCGCGACGGCGCAAGCGCGGATCGATGAGCGGCCCCCGGCGGAGATTGTGCGTTGGGTCGCTCCGCGGCCGGCTGCTGCGCCCTCTCAGGCACCCTCACCACGCAGGCCGAGAGAACCGCGCGTTGTTGTTCCGAGACCGGCCGTTCTGGCGATCGACCGAATCGATGTTGTGATTCCGCCGGTGGATTTGACGCCGTCGCTCCTCGCTTACGACCGCCTCCCGAATGACGGGCCTGCCGTGCCACGCGGCGCCAGCGCGGATTCTGACAGTGGTGTCGCGTCTCTCGAACCATTCTCGGCTGAGCAAGTGGAACGACAGGTGTTTCTTCGGCCGGGAAACTCTCCACCCCGCTACCCGAATGCGCTTCGCACGGCCGGTATCGAGGGGCAGGTGATCGTTCAGTTCGTGGTGAACGAGGAGGGTCGGATAGAGCCTGGCAGTGTGCGATTTGCGCGATCCGACAACCCCCTGTTCGAGGCGGCGGTGCGCGACGCCCTGGTCAGAATGCGATTCGGTGCCGCGGAGGTCGGCGGGAAGAAAGTGCGGCAGCTCGTTCAGATGCCTTTCGTCTTCAGCCTGTCCCGGTAGGCCGGGCCGGCACGATTTCATTGATTCTTAATCTTTGCCCTATTCCCCCGCTTTCGGGTTCGATTCAGTTTTCAGGCACACCTTCCACCGGGTGACCGAATGTTCAACCAACTGTTGGAGTCAAAAGCTCAGAGGCAGAAACTGGCTGGCGGCACCTTATTCAGTGTCATCCTCCACACCGCTCTGATTGCGGGCGCCGTTTACGCGACCGCGACAGCCGGCGTGAAAGCGGAGAAGAAGTCCGAGAAGATCCAGTTCGTCGAAATAAAGAAGGAGCCGCCGCCGGAAAAACCGAAAGAGGCGCCTCCGCCGGAGAAGGTCGTCGTTGCCCCACCACCGAAGGGGTTCCAGGTTCTGCGCGCTCCCCTCAAGATCGACATCAAGATTCCCGAGATCGATCTGTCGAAGGCCGTCACGAACGAGAGTGACTTCAGCGGCAAGGGTGTGAAGGGCGGCGTCGGGACCGGTGTCGTCGGCGGCACTGGCCCGGTGACCACCGACCAGACCTACTTCGAGTTTCAGGTGGAGCGGCCCGCGTCGATGCTCGACGACAGCCCGAAGCCGAAATATCCGGCTGTTCTGGAGAGCTCCGGCATTGCTGGAGAGGTTCAGGCACAGTTTGTGGTGAGTTCCAGTGGCAAGGCCGATATGAGTAGCTTCAAGGTGTTGAAGTCCACCAACGAGCTCTTCACGCAGGCAGTCAAGAACGTCCTCCCGCGGATGCGCTTCAGTCCGGCGCAGATCGGGGGCAAGCCAGTGAATCAGCTCGTCCAGCAGTCCTTCCAGTTCGCCGTCCCGAGATAACAAACCCACCGGAGTAAAACCACAATGGAACTGTCACTACTCGAGATCTACAACATGATGGGAAACTTCGCGAAGGGTATCGTTTATACCCTCGCGATCATGTCCATCTGGACCCTCTCCATCGCGATCAAGAAGTGGTGGGATCTGCGCCAGGCGCAGCGCGAGACGCGCCAGTTCGCCCCCGAGTTCTCGCAGTTTCTCGAGGAGGACAACCTGGCCGAGGCGGTCACGCTCGCCGACAAGTACAAGAAATCGCATGTGGCGCGCGTTCTTGGTGGGGCACTGACTGAAATACGGCCCCTCATTCAGGATGGCTCAGTCACTGTCGGCGACATCAACACTTCCGAGCGTGCGGTCGAGCGCGAGATGCTGATGACGATCACAGATCTCAAGCGAGGCCTTGGCGTAATCGCGACGGTCGGCGCGACGGCGCCGTTCGTCGGTCTACTCGGTACCACGATGGGTATCGTGAACTCCTTCGCCGCCATGGCCGCGTCAGGCTCGGGCGGTCTGGCTTCGATTTCGTCCGGCGTGTCCGAGGCGCTGATCACGACCGCGTTCGGCCTCATCGTCGCGATCCCGGCGGTCTGGCTCTTCAACTTCTTCCAGGTGAAGATCGACAACCTCACGGCCGAGATGACTTACACGTCGAAGGAAATGATTGACTACATGATCAAGAACATCTCGGGCACTGGTGAGTTTGGCCGTTCCCGCTTTACCCGCGAATTCAACACCACCGCCACCGCGAGTGGCGGCCCGATCTCGCAGTAGGAGTTTCCCATGTCGATGACCACGACCGGCAAAGCGAGCGTAAAGGCGGACATCAACGTCACACCGATGATCGACGTCATGCTCGTTCTGCTCATCATCTTCATGCTCGTCATCCCGGCCATCACGGCGGGATTTGCGGCCACGCCGCCGAGCGGCACCAACCTCAAGCCGCATCCTGAAGAGGATACGGACCAGGTGCTGGGAATCGATGCTAACGGGCAGTATTTCCTGAACAAGAAAGCGATTCCCAATGCGCAGCTCCCGGAGTTACTCAAAAACATCTTCGAGACGCGGGAGCAGGACAAGCTCCTCTACATCAAGGCCCACAAGGACCTGGAATACGGCAAGGTTCTCGACGCGATGGACATCGCCGCGAAGAACGAGGTGCGCGTCACCGGCATGATCACGGATCAGCGTCCGGGAACGATCTCCGCTGTCGCAGCTGACAATCTCTTCAACCCGGCACCTGGGGGGTCGAAATAATGGCAATGTCGACAGCAGGGAGCGCGAGCGGCCTCACCAACGACATCAACGTCACGCCGATGATCGACGTGCTGCTGGTGCTGCTCATCATCTTCATGATGGTCATACCAATGTCGCGGAAGGCGATCGATCTGCAGCTTCCGGATCCGACTCCTTCCGACACACCGCAGGGCCCGCAGCCATCGCAGATCGTGCTGGAAGTGCTGCCGAACAACGTCTTCAAGATCAACACGGAGCCTGTTCCGCCGGCGAGGCTGGCGGCGAGACTGAAGGAGATCTATGACCCGCGCCCCGAGAAGATCATCTTCGTCAAGGGCGACGAGAAGGTGAAGTACTCCGAGGTCATCCACGCGATGGACCTGGCGCGCGGAGCGGGCGTCAAGGTAATTGGCGTTCCACCTAAGGACGTAAAGTAGCTACGCGTTATCGCCCGCCAGTCGGGTTACCGCTCAGGAAGGAAGAGCGTTGGAAAGGGATCGCTGCGTCGCTTCTGGTGCACGCAGCGATCCTTTTTCTCATCATCACGCCTATCGTCGCCTCCGATTTCAGGCACGAGCCCACGGTCGGCGGCGGCGGTCCTGGTCCTGCGGGAGGGGGCGGAGGTGGTTCAGCCGGTGCGCGCTCGCGCTCGGCGGTGGAGCGCCTCGAGTTCATTCGCGTGAGACCGAGCCCGCCGGCGCTGACGCCGAAAATCACGACGGCCATCCCTCCGGTCAAGCCGCCGGAGCCGAAGAAGCCCGTCGAGGCAGCTGCAACGCCCGTACTCCCGGCGCCCGCGGATCCGTTGCTGACACCGCTCTCGGGAGAAGGCGCCGGCACCGCGGGTACCGCGGGAGCAGGGCCAGGTTCGGGCGGCGGTGTGGGCTCGGGCGTTGGGACAGGAAGAGGCAGCAGCGTCGGCCCGGGCACCGGTGGAGGGCCGGGCAAGGATTACCCGCCGACACTCCGTGATCTCTTCATCCCGCCGCTCCCTGCGCCCGCCCGAATCAAGCCTTATCATCTGATCGCGTGGTTCGACGTCGATGAAAAAGGAAATGCGTCGCTCATCTCGTACAATCAGTCGCGCGACGGCGGGTACAATCGCCGCCTGACGGAAGTCCTGCGATCGCTGCGGTTTCGTCCGGGAGTTCGCGCGGATGGAACGCCGATGAGAGATACGGTCGACGTTCATTTCATTTTCTGATTGGAACGCAGCAGTTCGATGTTGAGGTATCTTCCTCTTCGCCGCCGTTTCACTAGCAACTTGCCCCCTGCATTGGTAACTTCTGCCCGCTGAGCGGCCGGGAGATACCCGGGCGCGTCCCGTGCCCCTGAGGGCGAGAGTTGACAACAAATCCAACCACCACGGCCGCCACCCCGCAGTCGTCGCGCGAGTTCGTCAGAGCGATGACGCTCACGGACGCCACGATGCTCGTGGCGGGCTCCATGATCGGGTCGGGAATATTCATCGTCTCCTCCGACATCAGCCGCACGGTGGGTTCGCCGTTCTGGCTTCTCATGGCGTGGGTAGTCGCGGGCGTCGTCACCATTCTTGGCGCGCTCGCTTATGGTGAGCTCGCGGCGATGTATCCCCGAGCGGGCGGCCAATACGTGTTTCTCAGAGAGTCCATGGGTCCGCTCATGGGCTTTCTTTACGGCTGGACCCTATTCGTCGTGATTCAGACGGGGACAATTGCCGCGGTCGCCGTCGCATTTGGACGCTTCCTCGGCGTGCTGTGGCCGGACATCACCCCTGACCGGTTCGGATGGTTCCCGCAATACGAGGTCAACACGCCGGGCGGCGTGATCGAGCTCGGTCTCTCGCCGCAGCGCCTCGTCGCCCTCG
>JBDSRC010000218.1:0-5017 GCA_039929505.1 Gemmatimonadaceae bacterium | reverse complement strand
TCATCGTGCTCGACCGGCCGAATCCGATCACGGGGTACATCATCGAAGGCCCGGTGCTCGACAGCGCGCTCGCCAACCCCAATGACCCAGCGCCGGGAAGGCCGGGGCAGGCTTACGCGCTCTACCCGATGCCGCTGCGTCACGGGATGACAATGGGCGAGTTGGCTCGCTACTTCAACGAGGAGCTGAAGATCCGGGCCGATCTGCGCGTAGTGCCGATGCAACGGTGGCGCCGGGACGTCTGGTTCGACCTGACGGGGCTTCCCTGGGTCAAGCCGTCGCCGAACATGCCCGACCTGAAAAGCGCGATCCTTTATCCAGGCTTGGTCGCCTTCGAAGCGACGAACCTCTCGGTGGGGCGCGGCACACCGACGGCGTTTCAGCGTCTCGGCGCGCCGTGGCTCAACGCCGCTGCGACAGTGGCGATTCTCCGGGAGCGCGACATCCCAGGGGTGCGATTCTACGTCGAGCAGTTCACTCCGCTGAACCCGGGCGACAGGAAGTACAGCGGCCAGAGAATTCCGGGAATCGGCATCACTATCATCAACCGCAGCGCCGTGCAGTCGGCCAGAGTCGGCGCAAGTCTCCTTTGGGCGATCAGGAAAACCGCGGGTGACAAGCTAACGATTCAGAACCGCGCCTTCGATTTGCGCTTCGGTTCGCCCTCCGTGCGCGAAGCGCTGCTGAGAGGCGAGGATCCGGACGCCCTCATCGACCGTGAGTACAGAGCGGCCTACGCTTTCCGCGAGAAGACGCGGCAGTACCTGATCTACAGATAGGGCAGGTGCGCGTGGAGGAACGGCTGACAGAGGAGATCCCTGTGGAGCAGACGCTTGTCGCGCGCGGTAGAACCCCTATCGAGGCGACGATCGCGGATCCGGGGCGCCTCGCCACGCTCCACGCAACCGGCCTGCTCGATTCGGAGGTCGAGGAAGTCTTCGACAGGTTGACGAAGCTTGCGGTCAAAGTCCTTGGAGTGCCGGCTGCGTTCCTGTCGCTGGTGGATTCCAACCGCGACTTCTACAAGAGCGCGTCCGGATTCGGCGAGCCTCTCCAGTCGAGTCGCCAGCTCACCGGTCGCACTTTCTGCCACTACGCAATCGAGTCGGCGGCGCCACTGGTTATCAACGACACGGTTGCCGATCCGATTTACAGTCAGGTGGCGACCGTGAAGTCTCTGAGCGTCGGGGCGTACGTCGGTGTTCCCCTGGTGATGAAGAACGGTCACGCGATCGGCTCGTTCTGCGCGATCGACGTGAAGCCAAGACAGTGGACCGCGACGGAGATCGAGGTGCTGACGGAGCTGGCGGCCTCAGCGAAGCGGGAAATCGAGCTGCGGGCGGCAACGCGCGCGGAGAGAGTCGCACGGCTGTCCGCTGAAGCCGCCCGCAGCGCCGCCGAACAGTCAAATCGCGCCAAAAGCGATTTCCTGGCGATGATGTCCCACGAGCTGCGCACGCCCCTCAACGCCATCGGCGGCTATGTGGACCTGATCGAGTTCGGCATCCACGGGCCTGTAACTCGAGAGCAAACCGAGGCACTGGGACGCATCAAGCGAAGCGCCAATCACCTGCTTGGACTCATCAACGACGTGCTCAATTTCGCGAAAGTGGAATCGGGCCAGATCGAGTACCGGCTTGCGCCCGTCGCGCTCGATTCATTGCTGAGGGATACCGAGAGCATGATCGTCCCGCAGATGACCGCCAAGAACCTCATTTATTCGAATCTCGGCTGCGGCGCGAACGACAAGGTCCAAGCCGACGCCGACAAGCTGCGACAGATCATGTTGAACCTCCTCACGAACGCGGTGAAGTTCACGGATCATGGCGGCCGAATCACGGTGTCCTGCGGAGAGATCCCGGGGCTCGATGATGTTTCGACGCGCCAAACGTTCGTGAGAGTCACGGACACCGGGGTCGGCATCGAGCCGGAGAAGCTGGAGACGATATTCGAGCCTTTCGTGCAGGTCGATTCACGGCATGAGACCCGGAACGAAGGGGTCGGCCTGGGACTCGCTATCAGTCGCGCGCTGGCACGTGACATGGGAGGGAATCTGTCCGCCGAAAGCACGCCGGGAATTGGCACAACGATGACGCTGGTGTTGCCCAGCGCGTGAGCGTTTCCCGGCCTCGCATGTCTCTTGCACCACTCGTGACCGATTCAAAATTCAATCAGCATTTCCTGGAGGAAATCGATGCGAATTCTCATGGCCTCACTGTCCATGCTCGTGCTAACGGCGTGTGGCGGCGGCCGGCAGGTCGAAGTACGAACTGGCCCACAGCCAACCGCTGATGTCGCCATTCACCTCACCAACAACCTGAGCCAGGCGGTCAACGTCTATGTCGTGAGCGGAAGCAGCGACATTTTCGTCAAGCAGGTCGGCTCGAATAGCGTGGAGCACATCCCCGTGTCTGGCGTCGCCGCCGGCTCGACGGTCAATCTCCGTGCGGTCACGGTCGACGGGACGCGCACTTACACCAAGAACAGCGTGACGCTTTCCTCGATGTACGAGTGGCGCCTGCCCTGACATACATGTGTCTCGGCCGTCCCGGCCGCTGCCAATAGCCTATTCCGGTGGGAAGGCTTAATTTTACGGGTCGTCGTGGCTTCACGGCGGCCCGTTTTGCCTTCCCATCTGTGAGAGGAACCGATACCCGGCTGACAAAGCTCACGCCGGCCAGCTGAATGCCCAATCCGAGCGATTTTTTCAAAGCAGGAGCCTTACGCACCATCGACCCGGTGGTCGGGTTCCTGTCAAGGCACCACGTGAGTCCCAACACCATTACAACGGTGGGGACTGTTCTGACCGTGGTCGCGGGCATCGTCTACGGAAGTGGGCACATCATGATCGCGGGATGGCTGATGGCATCCACCGCTTTCTTCGATGTCCTCGATGGAGAAGTAGCGAGGCGGAGTGGACGCTCGACGGTTTTCGGCGCCTTCTACGACTCGACGCTCGACCGGGTGGCGGACGGCGCACTGATGGGCGGCCTGACCGTGTTCTATGCGACGAACGCGATCCACCAGAACACCTACATGGTCGTGGTCTGTCTCGCCTGCATCGTCGGAACGTTTCTCATTTCGTACACGCGGGCTCGCGCCGAAGCGCTGGGAATCGACGCGAAAGTAGGCCTGATGCAGCGTCCGGAGCGAATAATATTGCTTTCCGCGCCGCAGGCATTGTTCGGGCTTTTCTGGAATGGCTGGGTCCTGATGGCGATCATCGTGCTCCTCACGGTCACCGCCTGGATCACCGCGATTCAGCGAATCGCCTTCGTCTATCGCGCGACCCTCGAGCGCGACTCCAAGCCGATCCGCATGGTGAGCGAGCCGCCTGCGCCCCCCAAGACAGCGCCAATCCCAGCTACGCGCCGGGCACAATCCTAAACTCAGATGGAGACATAATTGGGCAGATCGTCCTTTGACGCCCCTAAATCGATAGCGCCCGCCAAAGGGCGCCTCGGCATCATCACGCCAGGGCTCGGCGCCGTCGCTACGACCTTCATGGCCGGCGTCGAGAGCATTCGCCGCGGCCATTCAAAGCCGATTGGATCGCTGACGCAGATGGCGACGATACGGCTCGGCAAGAGGACTGAGAACCGCTCACCGCTGATCAAGGATTTCGTTCCGCTGGCGTCGCTCGACGACATCGTGTTCGGTGCCTGGGACCCCATTCCCGACGACGCGCTTACGGCGGCGAAGAAGGCAGGAGTGCTGGAGGAAAAGGATCTCGAAAGAGTCGCCGGGTTCCTGCAGGGGATCAAGCCGATGCCCGCGGTATTCGACAACAAGTACGTCACGCGCATCAACGGCACCAACGTCAAGAAAGGGAAAACCAAGCGCGATCTGGCGGAGCAGCTGCGACAGGACATTCGCGACTTCAAGTCGAAGAACAAGTGCGACCGGATGGTGATCGTCTGGTGCGCGTCGACGGAGATCTTCATCAAGGCGGGGCCGCAGCACGCGACGATCGAGCAATTCGAGAAGGCGATGGAGAAGAACGACGATGCCATCGCTCCGTCGATGCTCTATGCATATGCGGCAATCATGGAAGGCGTGCCGTTCTGCAACGGAGCCCCGAATCTGAGCGTCGACATGCCGGCGCTGCTCAAGCTCGCGCAGGAACGCGGCGTGCCGATCTCCGGCAAGGATTTCAAGACCGGCCAGACGTGGATGAAAACCGTCATCGCGCCGGGACTGAAGGCGAGAATGCTGGGACTGGCTGGGTGGTACTCCACCAACATCCTCGGAAACCGGGATGGAGAGGTCCTCGACGATCCTCAGTCGTTCAAGACCAAGGAGGAATCCAAGCTCAGCGTTTTGCACACGATTCTTCAGCCCGAGCTCTATCCGGATCTGTACAAGGATTTCCATCACGTCGTGCGCATCAACTACTATCCGCCGCGCGGCGACAACAAGGAAGGCTGGGACAACATCGACATCGTCGGATGGATGAACTACCCGATGCAGATCAAGATCAATTTTCTGTGTCGCGATTCCATTCTCGCCGCGCCGATCGTGCTCGATCTCGCACTGTTCTCCGATTTCGCTCACCGCGCGGGAATGAAGGGGATCCAGGAATGGCTCTCGTTCTACTACAAGAGCCCGATGGCGGCGCCCGGCCTGCAGCCGGAGCACGACCTCTTCATCCAACAGACCAAGCTCAAGAACACTCTCCGCCATCTGATGGGAGAGGATCAGATCACACACCTCGGGCTGGAGTACTACGCGTGATTGCGGCACGACTCGCCCTGGTGGGTTTGCTCAGCGCTTCCATCGTTGGGTGCGGACCGAACCCAAAGGCGCGAGAGCTGAGGCTCTGGTCCGACAGCTACGCATTCCGGGTCACGATGGACCCGGTGCCGCCTCGCGCGCTCGAGTCGATACCGTTCAGAGTCGTCGTTCAGGACAAGAAGACCGGGCAGCCGATCGAGGGCGGAGAAGGGCGAATCTTCGCCAGCAGCAAGGACGGCGCTAACACCGACGACGGCTTCAAGAAGGAAAAGGAGCTCGGCAC